>CAYQQF010000013.1:0-18337 GCA_964419485.1 uncultured Dethiobacter sp. | reverse complement strand
TTTAACATCTTCAGCAAGAAAGTTTGCCCGCCGCGATTTTCGGCACCGCCTGCATTTGAAAAGAAAAGATGAAATAGGCAATCTGGCCGAAGCTTTTAACTTCATGGCCGAAAGTATCGAAACAAATGAAAGGCTGCGCAGCAAACTGACGGCGGACGTTTCTCATGAGTTGAGAACCCCCCTGACAATACTGAGGGGAAACTTTGAAGCCCTGCAGGCTGAAAAGATAAAAGCAACCCCTGAACTCCTTTCCTCCCTGTATGATGAAGTGCTGAGGCTTGGCCGTCTGGTAAATGACCTGGAGGCCATTAATCTGGCCGAGGAGGGAAAGCTGCCTCTCCATTACCAAGAAGTTGAGCTAAGGACTGTATTTTCCCGCGCTGCCGCGGCTTTTCAATATGAGGCGGATGAACGTCATATCGATTTTACTGTTCAAGTTTCCGATAAGATAAATAACTGGCTTCTGGATGAAGACCGTATGGTACAGGTATTGATTAATCTTTTGGCCAATGCTTTTAGATTTACTCCGGATCACGGTAAAATATCATTGCGTGCCGGAGAAGAAAGCGATAATCTTCAGGTTGAAGTAACTGATTCGGGTAATGGTATTCCTCCAAAAGATCTTCCCTTTCTTTTTGAACGTTTTTACAAAGCCGGCGAGGGCAGAGGAAACGGAAGCGGTCTGGGCCTGTCTATCGCCAAAAGTTTTGTAGAGGCGCACGGAGGGAAGATTTATGCTCAAAACAGCTCTGAAGGTGGAAGCGCTTTTGTATTTACCATTCCTCCAAAATCCGCTTGTTTAAGCTCCAAGAATGTTTAACCTCCCATCATGCTGCAGTAGAAGCGATTATAGATAATTGATATTAGATTTGACGGCTGTTATTATGCCCCATCTGGTTGACAGAAGTCTTTTGTTTTAATAAAATTAAAATAAGTTTAAAATATTATAACAACTCAGGAATTAGAGACAGAAAAGAGAGAACAGTTTACTGTTTGCCTGGAAGATTAACAGCACTTTAGAACGGCAGGCGGTGAAATTGCACTGAATATTTATACCGATGGAAGAGGTGTTACCGTCGAGCCTTAGAAATTGGAATGGAGTTGGAGTATGGAGCTTATCAGCTATTTTGAAATAGCCTTGCGTCTGTTTATGGCCCTGGTGCTGGGAGGGGTTGTGGGCTTTGAAAGGGAGAGCCAGAATCGTCCGGCCGGTTTTCGGACCCATATCCTGGTATCCGTCGGCTCTGCTCTGGTCATGCTGGTATCGGTATATGGTTTTTCCGGAGAACTGGCTTACTTTGGCGGAGGAGTGGATCCTTCCCGTATTGCAGCCAACGTTGTCACCGGGGTGGGCTTTTTAGGTGCCGGGACGATTCTTCGCCACGGGAATACCATCAGCGGCCTCACCACTGCAGCAACCCTTTGGATTGTTTCCGGGATTGGGCTGGCCGTGGGGATCGGTTTTTATATGGGCGCAATTATTGCTACGCTAATGGTTCTGATCAGTTTGATCCTGCTTCGCAGCCTGGAAAATTATTTTGCCAGAAAGAAATGCCTGCGACGGCTTTGGGTTAGAGGGTTTTACCAGCCGGGGCTTCTGGGCCGGATCGGCGGAGTACTGGGCGAGATGGGGATTTATGTGGTAAAAATTGACCTGGGAGATGCCCAGTACCAGGAAACCTTTAAAAAGGATGTTATTACTATTGATTTTTTACTGAGATTACCTTCCAGGATTGATACCTCCGACCTTTTACGCCAGGTGGCCGCTTTAGAAGGAATACTCGAAGTTGGCTGGGATGGAGGCGAGATGCTGGGAAATACGGCGAGAGGAGACAGCTTTCCCCGGTTTGATATGGAAAATGAATGAATCCGGCAAAACTGGCTATTATATAAAGGTGCCGGGCAAGCGAATCAGCCCGAGCTTATTGCTCCGGGGGGAAGTTGTACTGTGAAAGTCGTCAGTTTTCAGGAGAAAAAGAAAAAAAAGCTGGAAGATAATCTTGCTGTTTTTCAAGAACATTTCTGGGAATGGGTGTTTGCTTACCGCTGGAAACCTTGTCCTGTTTGTACAAGAGTGCTGCTCAACATGCTGGGGCAGGAAGATGTCTGGTCAAATCTTTGCACCAGCTGCTGCTCATATTTTTATTTTTACCAGGTGCTTTATGTCAGGGCGATCAGGACAGTTTGCCGGAGAGGGGAAAAAATTCCCTCTTTCCGGGAACTGGAAGACTGGTATTTTCAGCAGGAACCGTTTAAAGAGCAAGAATAAAAGAAAACCGCCTTTCATTGCCGGAGGCGGTTTTTTAGGTATGTACAGCTTTATGGTTAATTCGAAATTATTCTAAGAGAAAAACGGAGCAAGGTAAAGGTATAATTGCTCCGGATGAGTAAAAAAAGAGTATTGCTTATTTATCCCGTCAAATGCTTATAAATTAACAATAATAATATTTGCATTTTCCCGGGTGATGAGGGGTATAATATAAACAAAGGTCAAAGATAGTCAAAGAAATTTTTCTTTGTGAAGAAGAGGATGGAACCGTATGAGTAATTTAGCCGATGGCATGGAGGATTATTTAAAAAAACTGCTAACCTTAAGCGCCTCCGGGTATATTGAAATAAAGAGAAAAGAACTGGCTGCGAAGTTCCGCTGTGTTCCTTCGCAGGTAAATTATGTTCTGGAGACGCGGTTTACGCTGGAAAGGGGTTTTTTGGTCGAGAGCAGGAGGGGCGGCAAAGGTTTTGTCAGTATAAAAAAGCTAAATATGCCGGTGCAAAAATTGCTTTCTATTCTGATGCCGGATATTGAAGAGGGACGGATTGAAGACGAAAAAGCAAAAATGCTTCTTCGTAAGATTTATGAGGAAAAATATATTTCTTTTCGAGAGTGCAAGCTTATGGAAACTGTTCTTGATACACTTTATTTCCTTGAAGAAGAATCTCAGAGGATCAAGTTGCGAAGCCTGCTGTTGAAAAATATGCTGGTCGTGTTAAGCGGACAATTTTATTTTGACTAAAGAAAAAGGAGGTACAACCTGCGGAAGAGGTGCAGCGGGGATACCCGTAAAAGCACAGCTTATCCGCATGGTAAAATATTATGCTTTGTCAGGCTTGTGGTAAGAATAGTGCTACTGTTCATGTTACGAAGATTGTTAATGGAGAAAAGACGGAGATGTATCTTTGTGAAGCTTGTGCCCTGGAGAAGGGCGAGATTGATTTTCCTTTCGAAGGAAAATTTCCTTTGCATCAGTTTTTTTCAGGATTTATGGGGCTTGTTCCCTCCGGTCCGGGAACTGCCAAGAAGGCGGTTTCCAGCGGACTGCAGTGTAATGGTTGCGGTCTTACCCATGCACAGTTCGGTCAAATCGGCCGCTTTGGCTGCAGCCGCTGTTATGAGGCTTTTGGTGAGGCGCTGATCCCTCTTTTCCGCCGTCTGCACGGAAACCAGAAACACGTGGGGAAAATCCCCCTCAGGGCGGGAGCTGATGTAAAAGTAAGAAGGGAAATGGAACGTTTACGGAAAGAGCTGCAGAAAAAAGTGACAGAAGAAGCTTTTGAAGAAGCAGCACGAATTAGAGACGAAATCCGCAGGCTGGAGAGCGAGGACCGTTTGGGAGGTGAAAAGAGTGAGCAGTGAAGAAAAACCTTTTCAGGAAAAACGGTTGGAAAAGAATGAAGAAAAACACTCTTTTCCCGGGAAAAGTCCCCTGGAAGAGATTGTCCGGGAAAACAGGGAACAGGAAAAGCATGAGGGAGAGCGAAGAAAAGATTTGTCCGGCAAATGGATGCAGGGAACAGGTCCTGAAGCGGAATTTGTTATCAGTACCAGAGTAAGGCTGGCCAGGAATATTTGTGATATTCCTTTTCCCTCTCTGGCTTCGGATGATCAGTTGGAAAGTATTTTTAAACTTGTTGAGAAAATTTTTCTTGATCAACAGGATAAGCTGGCCGGGTTTCGTTTTCTCAATATCCATGCACTTACACCCATTTACCGGCAGGTACTGGTCGAGAAGCATTTAATTAGCCCTTTACTGACCAAAGAAACGGGCTGTCGGGCCCTTGCTGTTTCTGATGATGAGATGATTAGCTTTATGGTTAATGAAGAAGACCATTTTCGCATTCAATGTATTCTTCCCGGTTTACAACTGGAGCAGGCATGGTCGCAGGCTTCCCGTTATGATGATTTTCTGGAATCGCAGGTTGATTATGCTTTTCATGAGGATATGGGATTTCTGACAGCCTGTCCCACCAATGTGGGAACCGGCTTGAGAGTATCCGTGATGCTGCATCTTCCGGCGCTGGTGATTACCAAACGGATTAATCATATTCTGGCTGCCGTCAACCAGGTAAGTCTTGCTGTGAGAGGCCTTTATGGAGAAGGGACGGAGATGATCGGAAACCTGTTCCAGATATCCAACCAGATTACTCTGGGGCAGTCGGAAGAGGAAATCTGGCAAAACCTTTATGGTGTGACCCGACAATTAATCGATCAGGAGAAGAAGGCCCGGGAACAACTGCTTAATGAAGGAAGGGAAAAGCTGGCCGACCGGGCCGGCAGAGCATTTGGAGTACTTCTGCATGCCCGGCTGCTCGGCTCTCAGGAAACGATGCAGCTTCTTTCAGATGTTCGCCTGGGGGTGGATCTTGGATTAATAAAGAAAATTCCCCTTAAAGTGTTAAACGAGCTCCTGGTTGTAACCCGACCCGGTTGTTTGCAGTATCTCAAAGGAAGGCCTTTGAATGTATATGAAAGGGATCTGGAAAGGGCGGTTCAGGTTGGGAAAATTTTACAGGACTATAATCGACAGGAAGGGAGTGTAGAATAAATGTTTATGTTTGGCAGGTTTACTGAAAGAGCACAACAGGTTTTAGTGCTGGCCCAGGAAGAAGCAAAAAGGTTAAATAATAATTTTATCGGGACAGAACACATTCTTTTGGGACTTGTCCGGGAAGGGTCGGGGATTGCCTCCAGGGCTTTGCAAAATTTGGGAGTTGAACTTCCCCGGGTCCGTTCCGAAGTAGAAAAAATTATCGGCAAAGGAGAGAAAGGTTCCCTTCAGGGGATCAGTTATACGCCCAGGGCTAAAAAAGTAATTGAGCTGGCCATCGAAGAAGGGCAAAATTTCGGTCATAATTACGTAGGCACGGAGCATCTACTGCTGGGCCTTCTGCGGGAAGGAGAAGGGATTGCAGCTCAGGTGCTGACCAATCTGGGAGTAGACCTGAAAAAAGCCCGCCGCGAAGTAATCCAGCTTCTTGGCGGCGAACCTCAGATGGGCGGGGGGCAGGCCGGGAAAAACGTTCCCCAAACTCCCACGGTAGACGCTTTCGGGCGCGATCTTACCAGGCTGGGCAAGGAAGGGAAACTGGACCCGGTTGTGGGACGTGACCAGGAGATAGAAAGAGTTATCCAGATTTTAAGCCGCCGGACGAAGAATAATCCGGTTTTAATTGGAGAGCCGGGGGTCGGTAAGACAGCTATCGTTGAAGGACTGGCTCAGAGAATTACCGAGGGCAATGTTCCCGATATTTTATTGGAGAAAAGAGTGGTTACCCTGGAATTGGCCGCAGTTGTGGCCGGAACCAAGTACCGGGGTGAATTTGAAGAACGTCTGCGTAAATTAATGCTCGAACTTCAGCAGGCGGGAAACGTGATTATTTTCATTGATGAGCTGCACACTATCATCGGAGCCGGTGCGGCAGAGGGAGCAATCGATGCTTCAAATATCCTTAAACCGGCCCTGGCTAAAGGAGAACTCCAGGCCATTGGGGCGACAACCCTGGATGAGTACAGGAAATATATTGAAAGGGATCCTGCTCTGGAGAGGCGATTCCAGCCCATACTGGTGGGGGAACCTTCCACCGACGAGAGTCTGGAAATTCTCAAAGGGCTCCGGGATCGCTATGAAGCACATCACCGGGTCAAGATTACCGATGAAGCGCTGGAAGCTGCCGTGAGGCTGGGCGACAGGTATATTCAGGATCGCTACCTGCCTGACAAAGCTATTGACCTTGTTGACGAGGCGGCTTCCAGAGTCAGGCTCCGCAATTATACCGCGCCTCCTGATTTGAAAGAGATGGAGGAGAAAATGGAAAATATTCGGCAGGAAAAAGAGGCTGCTGTCCGCAGCCAGGATTTTGAGCACGCAGCACAGCTGCGTGACAAAGAGCAGCAGTTTAGAGCCCGTCTGACAGAGTTGAAAAAAGAGTGGGAGCAAAAAAAAGTTGTCTCTGATCAGGCCGTTGTTACGGAAGAAGATATCGCGCATATTGTTTCCAGCTGGACGGGAATCCCGGTAAAGAAACTGGCTGAAGAGGAGTCGGAACGGCTGTTGCGTATGGAGGATATTCTCCATGAACGTGTCATCGGACAGCATGAAGCGGTGCAGGCTGTTTCCCGGGCGATACGTCGCGGCAGGGCGGGCCTCAAAGATCCCAAGCGGCCGATTGGATCATTTATTTTCCTGGGGCCGACAGGGGTGGGGAAAACGGAGTTGGCCCGCAGCCTGGCCGAGGCAATTTTTGGCGATGAGAATGCCATGATCCGGATGGA
The DNA here is from genome assembly GCA_964419485.1 of uncultured Dethiobacter sp. Classification (GTDB taxonomy): domain Bacteria; phylum Bacillota; class Dethiobacteria; order DTU022; family UBA8154; genus DUNV01. Next base: position 11,787 of record CAYQQF010000013.1, on the reverse strand, counting down.
TATGTCGGAGTATATGGAAAAGCATACTTCTGCCCGCTTAATTGGAGCTCCTCCCGGATATGTCGGCTATGAAGAAGGAGGGCAGCTGACAGAAAAAGTGCGGCGCAAACCGTACAGCGTTATCCTGATGGATGAAATTGAAAAAGCCCATCCCGATGTTTTCAACATTCTGCTGCAGATCCTGGAGGACGGTCGGCTGACGGATGGAAAGGGCAGAACGGTAAACTTTCGCAATGCGGTAATCATTATGACTTCCAACGTGGGAGCGAACTATATCAAGAAGCAGCCGACGATGGGCTTTCATCCCGATAATGCGGAGAAAAGCTATGAAGATATGAAGAGCCGGCTTCTGGATGAATTGAAAAGAACTTTCCGCCCTGAATTTTTAAACAGGGTCGACGATCTGATCGTCTTTAAGTCACTGACTAAAGAGGATATCTCACTCATTGTCGACCTGATGCTTGGTGAGCTTTCCAGACGAATTGCCGAGTACGGCCTGCAGCTGGATGTATCCGCGGAAGCCAAGGAACTCCTGGCCCGGGAAGGATATGACCCCACTTATGGTGCACGCCCCTTGAGGAGGGTGATCCAGAAAAGGCTGGAAGACGGTATATCCGAAGAGCTGCTGCGGGGAACGTTTACGGCAGGAGATATAATCGGTGTCGAAAAAGAAAAAGAAGAAGAAAAGCTGTCTTTCATCAAAAAAGGGGTCCAGACTAACGAACCTGCAGAAAAAAAGTCTTAAACAGCTCGAAAAGAGTCGTCGTTTAATCTGCCGTGGTTTCGTTAACTGCTAAATAGTGTTTTAGTGCTGAGAGAAAGAGACTCCGCCAGCGGGGTCTCTTTCTTTAGGAAAAAAATCTGTGCAGGAATAAAAATAGTGTATAGCGAAATAGCTAAAACTGGCTGTGCGCTGTCTGGTGATAAAGAGAAGACAAATTACGGGGTAAAAGAGGATAAAAGTCCATGGTTAAACACAGTTGTACGAGAAATAATGCACAGGCGGACTCTTTGGAAGAGATATTCGAAGGAGCGTTAGACAGGTCCCGCCATTCTCTGGTGTTATTTCAAAAAGCTTATAAAGGTGCGCTTAATGCTCTCAGCTCTGCAGAGAAGATGCTTTGCCGGGCTATTTGCCTTTATGGCCCCGAATATCTCGTCGGCTATCCTGATACGGCTTATTACCTGCCGGTTATTTTGAGCTTAAGTGGTGAAAAAGTGACCAGACTGGGTGAACTGGTCCCCATTTTAAAACGCAGGCGCAGCTGTATCAAGAAAGAGTTAACCTTTGCTAATGCCCTTCTTTGCGGAGAATCGACTGCTTATGCAGCTGAGATTATTGAAGCTCTCGGCTATATTAATAGTGATAAACTTTGTGCAGTGCGGTCCGGGACAGGCTTTCTGGGAGACCGCTTCCTGCGCCGCTTCGGCATTCCCCTGCTGGACTGGACTGCCCCCGGTCTGGCCGTCCTGATGGGCAGAGCTGGCTCCACCGGGACCCTGGCCAGGATTGTTTCCGACTTGCAGGCCAAAGGTTTCATAATCTTTCTGGCAGGTGAGGTGGCGGATCAGGCTGGCGAAGCAGGCCTCAATCTTGGTATTGATTTTAAGACTTTTCCCCTGGAGAGATTTACAGGAGTGATCCATGCCGTCAATTTTGCCCTGCGGATCGGCCTGGCTTTCGGCGGAATTCCTCCGGGAGCAAAAAATGAGCAGCGGGATTACCAGCAGCGCCAGGTGCGGGCTTTTGTCCTGCAGTTCGGAGAAAGAGATGACCTGGAGACAGCAGCCCATTTTGCCGCCATTTTTTTCGGATTTCCCGTTCTGCTAGACAACAAGCTTCCGGAGGACGAGCAGATTCCCAACTGGTATCTTTCTCATCCGCATTATGAAACTCTGGTCCGGGCAGCCCTGGAAGCCAGGGGGATTAAACTAAAGGGTTTAAATATCTCCGTTCCTTTTACTGTGGCTCCTGCTTTCGAAGGGGAGGCCATCCGTAAGAAGGATATGTACCTGGAATTGGGAGGCAAACGCAATTTCTGCTTCGAGCTGGTAAAAATGGTCGGCGAAAGTGAAATCGAAGACGGCAAGGTGAAAGTTATTGGCCCTGATGTGGACCGGATAGAGGAAGGCGCTGCCATTGACGGCGGAATTTACATCAAGGTTTACGGCCGCAGGATGCAGGAAGATTTTGAAGGTGTTCTTGAGCGACGTATTCAAAACTTTATAAATTACGGTGAGGGCCTCGGGCATACAGGACAGCGAAACACCTGTTGCTGCCGGGTCAGCAAAGATTGCGTGGCCAAAGGCTTTAAGTTTAATCACTATGGAGAACTTCTTATCGCCGGGATTAAGGATGTTTTCTCAGCTGTTGTCGACCGTGTGCAGGTGACCATTTATACTGATCCCAAAATTGTGAAAGATAAACTTAAAGAAGCAAAACAGGCTTACGCCGGACGGGATGCCAGGATGGCAGGTCTTACCGATGAGGCGGTGGATGTCTTTTATTCCTGTGCAGTCTGCCAGTCACTTGCTCCCAACCATATCTGCGTGATTACACCGGAACGCCCCGGTCTTTGCGGTGCCGTAAGCTGGCTGGAGGCCAGGATTTCCAGCGAGCTCGATACCGCCGGCCCGAACCGGCTGATTAAGAAGGAAGGTATGATTGATGAAAAGAAGGGAATATGGGAAAGTATAAACGATTTTGTCTTCAACAATACCAACCGCACGGTCAAAGTTTGTTCTTTATATTCTTTGATCGATCATCCCATGACCTCCTGCAGGTTTTTTGAGTGCCTTACAGGTATTGTGCCCGAAGCAAACGGCGTCATGATTATCAACCGGGAATATCGCGGCCTGACTCCCTGCGGGATGGATTTTTCCACCCTGGCGGACTTCGTCGGAGTCGGCCGGCAGACTCCGGGTTTTATGGGCCATGGAAGAGGATATATTCTCAGCAAAAAGTTTATTAAGGGCGACGGCGGTTTGGCACGTGTGATCTGGATGCCCAGGGAACTTAAAGACCGGTTGGGCGATGAGCTGCGTAAGTCTGCCTTGATTCAAGGTTTGGGGGCCGGTTTTGTGGATAAGATTGCCGATGAGAGTATTGGCACAACCGGCGAAGAGATTCTTCCTTTCCTGGAGGAAAAGAAACATCCTGCGTTAGAGATGGCTTCCTTGATATAATAAGAAAGAGAGGAGAAAAAATGGGTTTAACAGGACTGGAAATTTTTAAACTTCTGCCGAAAACCAACTGTAAAAAATGTGGTTTTCTCACCTGTCTGGCCTTCGCCATGGCTGTGGCAAACGGCAAGTCTTCCCTTGATGCCTGTCCGGATATTTCAGCAGAGGCCAGGGAGATGCTTTCTTCCGCTTCGGAACCCCCTATCCGGTTAATTACAATCGGCAGTGGAGATAGAGTTGTTGAGGTGGGCGATGAGACGGAGCTTTTCCGTCATGATAAGCGTTTTAACCATCCTCCGGCAATCGCCGTTGCTGTCAATGATAATGAAAATGTGGAAGCAAAAATAGAAACTGTCAATAAGCTGGTTTTTGAGCGGGTCGGCCAGCATTACGAGGTGGATATGGTCGCGCTGATCAATGCCTCCGGCGATGCTGCTGTTTTTAAGGCCTCGGCAGAGAAAGCCGCGGCAAAAACAGATAAAAATTTTATCCTGGTTACCCGCGATCCCGGGGCCATGGAAGCCGCGCTTGGGGTTCTTGCCTCTCGAAAACCTCTCCTTTATGGCGCAGATAACGATAATTATGCACAGATGACCGGGTTGGCCAGGGCAGGCGGTTGTGCCCTGGCTGTAAGAGCTGACGGTCTTGAGGCCCTTGCAGAGCTGACGGCAAAAATTACAGACCTGGGCTGTCGTGAACTGGTGCTGGATTCCGGCGCGCCTGAAAGCAGCAGGATTCTTGCTGATCTGACCCAGTTCAGGCGCCTGGCGGTGCGAAGGAAATTCCGTCCTTTCGGTTATCCGTCCATTACTTTTACGACAAAGGAAGATCCAGCTGAAGAGATGCTGCAGATTGCCTCCTGTGTGGCGAAATATGCCGGGATCATTGTCGTAAAGACAGTTAAGGAAGAGTATCTTCTTCCTCTTCTCAGCCTGCGTGCCAATATCTTCACGGATCCCCAAAAACCGGCAGCCGTAGAACCCGGGCTGCATGTGATCGGGGAGGCGGGCGAAGGCTCTCCTGTTTACTGTACCACGAATTTCTCCCTTACTTACTTTCTGGTCGAAGGGGAAGTAGACGCGACCCGTATTCCCAGCTATATTCTTTCCGTGAATACCAATGGAACTTCCGTATTGACAGCTTATGCCGATAATAAATTTACGGCGGAGAGAATCGCGCGTGCGATTAAGGACAGCGGTCTGGAACAGAAAGTAAAACATAAAAATATTGTTATACCCGGCGCAGTGGCCGTTCTCAAAGGAAGGCTTGAGGATGAATCCGGGTGGGATGTTATCGTCGGGCCTCGCGAGGCTTCCGGTATCCGGAAATTTGCCAAAATGCAGTTTTCCTGAAAGTATTGCTTAAAACCGATCGTTTTTACAACCGGAAGAAAGGAGAAGGATAATGGTTGTAGAAATTTATAAAGAGAAATTTAGAAATCAGGTTCGGGAGGTTATTTTGGGAGCGACCGGCGCAGAAGGCGGAACCCGCTCGCATTCTGTTAAAGTGGGAGGGGAAACGACGCTGCCGTTTCTTCATTTTGAAGGGGCCATCCCCAATCGCCCTGTTGTGGCCATGGATGTCTGGGATATTGTCCCCGAAGAATGGCCTGCGAACTTGACGTTTTATTTTGAGGACGTGTTCAGCGACCCCGCCGCATGGGCAAAAAAATGTGTGGAGGACTATGGTGCGGATATTATCGCCCTGCGCTTTAAAAGTGCGGATCCTGATATTAAGGATGCTTCCGCCGGGGAGTGCGTTAGTACGCTGAAAAAAGTCCTGGGTGCGGTGGGAGTGCCGCTGATTGTTTACGGTTGCGGAAAAGCAGAAAAAGACAATGGCATTATCGGCCCTCTGGCGGAAGCTGCTGAAGGAGAAAACCTGTTGTTGGGAGTGGCAGAGCCGGATAACTACAAGCCTGTAACCGGTGCGGCGCTGGCATACGGGCATTCCATCATCGCCCAGTCTCCCATTGATATAAATATTGCCAAGCAGTTGAATATCCTCATTTCTGAAATGAGCGCTCCGCTCCTTGACAGGATTGTTATTGATCCTACCATAGCTGCACTCGGGTATGGTATTGAGTACAGTTATTCCATTATGGAGAGAGCCCGCCTGGGAGCATTAAATGGTGACAGAATGCTGGCTATGCCTCTGATCGGCGATGTTGGTCAGGAAGTCTGGAGCAAGAAAGAAACGGTTATTTCTGCACATGAAGAACCCGCCTGGGGCGGCCAGGCGGATCGTTCCATGGCATGGGAGGCCGTTACGGCGATGACGCTGCTCCATGCCGGTATGGACATTCTGGTTATGCGTCATCCTGAAGCGGTCAGGCTGATCAAAAAGAGCATTGACGACTTGATGAAGGATAACAGTTATGGAACAAGGTGATCCGCTCTTTTAGCAAAATTTTAAAAAGGATGGTTGCGAGCATGATTATTATCGGGGAAAGAATTAACGGGATGTTCCGTGATATTGCCCGGGCGATCAGCGAAAAAGAACCCGGGCCTGTTCAGCAGTGGGCCAGGAAACAGGAAGACATGGGTGCCGTGTACCTGGATTTGAACGTGGGTCCTGCTGTTGACGACCGCGTCTCCGCTATGAAATGGCTGGTGGAAACTGTCCAGGAAGCGAGTAAACTCCCGTTGTGTCTGGACTCTACTGACTATAATGCCATAGAAGAGGGACTAAAAGTGTGTCGAAACCCGGCTATGATTAACTCGGTACCGGCAATACAGGAAAAAATGGACCTCGTTTTTCCCATGGCCGTCAAATATGATGCCGAAGTCATCGGGCTGGCTATGAACGAAGAAGGTATTCCCAAGAATGCGGAAGAGCGGGTTGCTCTGGCGATGGAACTGGTTGCCAATTGTGATGCCCACGGTATTTCCCTTGACAGGCTTTATATCGATCCCCTTGTTTTGCCCTGTAATGTGGGCCAGGATCACGGCTCCGAGGTTTTGGAAACTTTGCGGCAGGTTAAGCTGCTTGCCGCTACTCCTCCCAGGACGACACTGGGGCTGAGCAATATTTCCCAGGGTGCCGCGAACCGCAAACTCATTAACCGTACTTTTGCCGTTATGGCCATGGCCTGCGGTCTGGACTCCGCTATTGTCGACGTTTGTGATCAGGAGCTTATTGAGGCGATAGCTACGGCCCGGATTCTTTTAAATATGGATATCTACTGTGATTCCTATGTGGATGTTTTTAAATTGCAAAATAAATACTGATAAGCCAAAGAACGTGAAGGAGAAAAGTGAGGGAAAATGATCATTGGTAAAAGGAAACCGCTGGCGGAGATAGCACGGATGCTGGAACCATTTAAAAAAATCTGTATCCTGGGATGCGGGACCTGCACCGCTGTCTGTCTTTCCGGCGGTGAAAAGGAAGCGGTGGAAACAGCGTATGCGCTTTCTCTTTTGCGGCAAAAAGAGGGAAAAGAGGACGAGATTACCACTCATACGCTTCTCAGGCAGTGTGAATATGAATATATTGATGAGTTTGCCAAAGCACTTCCGGATGGCGATGTTTTCTTATCTCTGGGCTGTGGCGTAGGAGTTCAGGCCCTGACTGCCAGGATTCCCGATAAGCTTTTCTTGCCGGGCCTGAATACAACTTTTATGGGTTATCCCCTGGAGCAGGGCGTCTGGACGGAGAATTGTATTGGATGCGGGGATTGTATCCTCCATTTAACCATGGGGATCTGTCCTATTACCCGCTGTGCCAAGAGCATGCTGAACGGTCCTTGCGGCGGCTCTCAGAATGGGAAATGTGAAGTCAACAAGGACATGGACTGTGCCTGGCATTTGATCTACGAACGTCTGGCAAAGATGGGGGCACTGGAAAGATTGGAAGCTATTCAGCCCCCCAAGGATTGGTCTGCCTCCCATCATGGCGGTCCCAGAACAATGGTAAGGGAGGATGTCAGGATTGAAACCGGCGAGCAGACTTGAAAGAATTCTCAGCAGCGGGAATTTTGCCGTAACGGGAGAACTGGGTCCGCCCAAAAGTGCTGATTTGGAATTATTAAAGCAGCATGCGGAGGCACTGCGCGATTACGTGGATTCGTACAATATTACGGATAACCAGAAGGCGGTTGTCCGGACATCCAGCATCAGTGTTGCCGTAACGCTGATCCGTATGGGCCTGGAGCCCAATGTGCAGATGACAGTCAGGGACAGAAACAGGATTGGTCTGCAGAGCGACCTGTTGGGCGCCGTCGGCCTGGGGTGCAGAAATTTTCTTTGTCTCCAGGGAGACCACGCCAAATTCGGCAATGAACCCCAGAGCAAAAATGTGAATGATATTGATTCTATGCAGCTTTTACAGGCAGTTAAAAATATGAGAGATAAAGGAGTTTTTATCGGCGGAGAAAAACTGGATCACCCTTTGCCGCGCATTTTTATCGGTGCGGTAGCCAATCCCTTTGCCGATCCTGTTGCATACCGTTATCTGAGGCTGGCAAAAAAAATTGTCGCAGGGGCACAATTTATTCAGACACAATGTATTTTTGATCTCGATCGCTTTGAAAAATGGATGGAAAAAGTAAGAGAAATGGGTTTGACTAAAAAAGTATATATTCTGGGAGGAATTATCCCGCTTAAATCCGTCGGTGCAGCCCGGTTTATGCAGAACAATATTCCCGGAGTAATTGTTCCCGAAGAACTGATTGCACGTCTTAAGGGTTCACAGGATAAGAAAAAAGAAGCGATTCGCATCGCCGTGGAGTTTATCCGGCGGCTGCGGGAGATTAAAGGAGTTGCCGGGGTTCATATTATGGATCTTGGCTGGAAAGAAGCGGTTCCGGAAATCGTCGAGCGCTCGGGCCTTTACCCGCGCCCGGCGGCAGACTAGCTTGCGTTGGAGGGTTACTGTTGAGCAAACAATTTGTTAAAGATCTTAAAATCGGTAGTCCCGTACAATCCCAGTTTGTTGTCTATGATATCCAGGAGCTGGCTTTTTCTGCCTCCTCCAGGACCGGGGATTCTTTTTATAAGTTGATGCTCGGGGATGTCAGCGGAAGTATTAAAGGTATTATCTGGGATCGTTCCATGGTTGCGGAGCCGATCAGGCAGGATGATATTCTGCTGATTTCAGGGGAAGTCAAGGATTATCATGGTCCTCAGTTAATTATCAATTACTTTAAAAAAGTAAGCAAGGGAAATATCAACCGTGCGTATTTCCAGCCAGTGGCGGTAAGAAAGCCTGTCGATATGTGGGAGGCTCTGCAGGAAGTCGTATCCAGGCATGTAACAGATGAATACCTGCATGAGCTTTTGAAGGTCTTCTTTGCGGATGAAGCTCTTGTCCGGAAATATTTAAACGCACCGGCTGCGAAAGTTATCCATCATAATTATCTTGGAGGCCTTTTGGAGCATACACTGGAAGTAATAGAAATATGCCTGAAAATTGCTGCTCTTTATCCGGATATAATTAACGAACCGCTTCTTGTGACAGGTGCTGTTTTCCATGACGTAGGTAAAATAGAGGAATATGACCAGGAAAGCTTTACCTTCCAACAAACGGATAAAGGGCGCCTGTTGGGTCATATTACTATCGGGCTGGAAATTTTAAGAGAACTGATAACGAAGGTCCCCTTATTTCCCGACAGTCTGCGGGTTGAGCTGGAACATATGCTGGTCAGCCATCACGGTGAAAAGGAGTGGGGTTCACCGGAAATCCCTCAGACGATTAATGCTTTTGCCCTGTTTCATGCCGACCTGGTCAGCGCCAGGCTAAAACAGTTTATGCAGGTTATGGACAGCGGCACCAGGGAGAATCTTCAATGGACTAAATTTGACCGTTTTCTGGGAAGGAGGGTTTTCACCGGGTTTAATAGCGATGACGTTTAATTATTGAAAAGTTCCGGATTGGGCAGGAGATTGCCTGTCTGTAGCGAAATAGTTTTAAAACAAATTATATTGTTGCCGAAAAGTGGGAATATATACATGGTAAGCATTTATCTGCAAAGCGGTGAGAAAAAATGAAAAACCGGAGGAGTCTAAAAAAAATAGTACCTTTTATCCAGTCGAGCAGTTATTATTTTGAAAAAGGAAACCACTATTTTCAAAAAAACCAGCTGGATAAAGCTCTGCTGTTTTTTAAAAAGACTATAGAAATAGAGCCGGAGAACTCTTTATATCATTATAACCTGGCATGCCTTTTAAGCAGGATGAGCTTTTTGGAAAAAGCCAACAAAATATTTTCCTATATTGTGAATAAGATGGACCCGACGCTGACAGGATGCTATTTTCTAATGGCCATTAATTACGGATTAATGGATGAGGTGGATAAAGCACGCTATTATCTGAACATGTACCTGCAGGTTTCCCCTCAGGGCGAAATGGCCGAAGAAGCGGAGGATATTTTATTCGCACTGAGCGAAGAGGATAGAGAAACTCTTTCGCCGGGAAGAGACGACATTCCCATCACAAAAGTAATTTGTGTCGAGGAGAAGGAACTGCTCCAGCGTTATTGGGAAAACCATGCCATGCGCCATGTTTTATGGCAGGCCCTTTATCAAAAAAACGAACAGGTTGTGGAGAAAGCGATTCGTTTATACAGCCTGCTGGGGGATGACGGAGGAAAAGCAAACTTACTGGAATTTGTCAGGAATCCCTGGATCAAGCAGAGATTACGCCTGAAAGCACTCCTTGAATTAAAAAATATGGGTGTGAAAGGATTGGTATGTGTATTTATGGAAGGGTCCCTGCGCGATGTGGATCTGTCCTACTATCCCCTCCTTGCACCCAGGTGGCTGCAACCCTGGCAGGATGTTTTGGAACGCACGCTGCAGAACATGCGTCTGAGTCAGTGTTACAATGAGCATTTTTATGAAGACGTGCAGGCGATCTGGATAGATTTTTTAAACAACTTTTATCCTCGCTATCCTCTTATTCACAAGGTTGAAACATGGTCTGCCGCGCTGGAATACGCCCTGGCCAGGTACCACTTTTTAAATCTGACTCAGAAAACTCTGGCAAGACAGTATAAAATTTCTATTTCCAGTCTATCTGCCAAATACAAGATAATTAACGAAGTTTTAAATATACAGCACCGGGCTTATCACAATATGCTGCGCTATCTTACTCAGAGGGAAAAAGATTAAAGCCGGGTTTATTCCAGGATTTCTTTTAATATTTTCCTTGTTTCCGCCGCGGGAAGGTCTTCTCCCAGATATCGCTCCCCGATCCATATTTCAAAATGCAGATGGGAGTTTGCGGTGCTTCCGCTTACCCCGTCACTGGTGCCCGAATTTCCTATGTTTCCAATAAAATCTCCCGCCTGGACAAAATCACCCTCCTGCAGTTCTTCCGCAACCTGGCTCAAGTGTGCGTAAATCGTTATAACTCCGTTAGCATGTCTGATCCATACCTGCCGTCCTCTTAGCTTGTCCAGAATATCAGCGGGTGTTTCCTCCAGTTCGCTGCAAATCAACAGCATTTCATCTCTTTCCTGCATGGCAAGTTCGGTAAAAAGGTGATCAATACGGCAAATTTCTCCGTCACCCGCGGTATAAACCGGGTCGCCAAAACGGATGGGGACTCCGCAGGCTCCGTCATAATAATCCAGACCCTCGTGCGACCCGTTGCGATATGCCCTCGGTGCTCCCGGCAGTTGCGAATCCCTGCTGGTAACCAGAGCCCCGGGGATAGGGCTCTGCAAAAAAGAAAGTTGTTCTAGTAAAGATTCGTCCCACAGAGAAAGCCCATCGCCCTTGTTTTCCCGGTCAGCAGGGCCGGGCGTGGAATGTTCGTCAGGAACCGGCGACATCTCGCCGGGGCTAATTTCTTCTGTCGGGCTTTCACCAGAGCCGTTTTCTTCTTCAAAGGGATCAGGATTTTGCATTTCCTCTGCGACAGGGATTTCTCTGGAGAAAGTAATGGGCAAAAGGTATAAAAAATAAAAGGCTAAAAAACAACCTGTAATAGTCAGCAAAAAAAAGAAATATTTTTTTCTTTTAAACATCGAATAAACCTCCCGACAATATTTTAACAGAAGATGAGCAAAAAAACATATTTTTTGTGAAAAAAAATAAAATATGGAGGGAGAAAAGCAAGTTTTGACGAATACATAATTTTGATTAAAGAGGCTTTATGTTCATTGACATTTAAAAAAAGGTAATACAGCTTTAGAAGGGGGAGAGACGGTTTTGGTTTCCGGGAACCTGTTATCTATTGAGGATCTTTCGGCGCCTGCTATGGAAGAAATTTTTCAAAGGGCAGCCTATTATAAGGCCAAAGACAGTGGTGTTGCTTTTTCGGCTCTGAAAGGAAAAAAAATTGTGCTCTCCTTCTGGGAACCCAGCACACGTACCAGGATATCTTTTGAAATGGCCGTGCAGAAACTTGGGGGAACGGCAGTGAACCTTCTTCCTGAGCAGAACAGCGAAAAGAAGGGAGAGAGTTTGGAAGATACCGCCAGGACGCTTACTTCTCTCGGTGCTGATGTTCTTATCTTTCGACATGGGTCGCCCGGGTTAATGGAGAAAATATCACGGGCAGTCGATTTACCCTTGATTAGCGCAGGTGAGGGCTGTTACCAGCATCCGACCCAGGCTCTGCTGGATATTTTTACTCTGCAGGAGGCCAAAGTTGTGCTCTC
>CAYQQF010000012.1:0-18551 GCA_964419485.1 uncultured Dethiobacter sp. | reverse complement strand
TGCCGGATTTTCTTTCTTCTCTGGATCTTTTTGTCCTCGCCTCCCGCAGTGAAGGTCTTTCTATCTCCCTGCTGGAGGCCGGATCGGCAGGCCTTTCCAGGATAGCAGCGGCAACAGGCGGGATTCCAGAAGTTATCTGCCACGGTAAGTCAGGGCTTTTGTTCCCTGCGGAGGATGTTGGTGCCCTTGCCCGTGCCATGTTGTGGCTTGCCCGGCGGCCGCAGCAAAGAGCCGTGCTGGGAAAGGAAGCGGCTGCGGAGATTAAGGATATTTTTACAGAACAGAGAATGCTGCAGGAAACGGAAAAGGTATATACAGGCATCCTGGAAAAGAAAAATTCGCTTTCCGGGGCAGGGGTGTACTGATGAACAGGCGGAGTATGGCCCGATGTTTTTTTATCTCCTTTACAATGATAATCCTGTTGGTTTATTTTGGCTGTTTTTTCCCCAAGCAATCTGTGCGGGAAAGCGCCAGTTATACAGGAGCTTCCACCAGAGGTGAAATGCCGGGGGAAACGTTTTCCAATCAGGATTTGCATGGGGGAGTTGCAGAGTGCCGCGGCCGGTTTATTCTTCTTACGCTGGATAAACTAATTCTGCAGGACCTTCTTGCGTATTCCGGTCCGTTTCTGACCTCTCTTCTGCAGGATAGTTCCCTTGGCTTGATGAACGTGAATACAGCCGGTTCTCCGGGGACGGAAAGCGGATATTTGACTGTCGGGGCAGGTGCCCGTCTCCTGGGAAATTGGACGGCCCGCAGAGCTTTTAACCGGGAAGAAGGACAGGAGCAGCCGGTTGAAGTACTCTACCGCCGTCACTCCGGGAAAGGTGATGTGCCCTCCGGGATGGTCCTGCATCCTTATACAGGAGCCCTTGAAGCTCTTAACAGCAGCAGGCCTTACCCGGCCTTACTTGGCGCCCTGGGTGAAGCACTTACTGAAAACGGGCTTTCTGCCGCTGTTTTGGGAAATGCGGATACCAATCAGGAAGGACGCCAGGCGGTAACAATCGCCATGAATAACGATGGCGTTGTTGCTTATGGAGATGTATCTTCTTCTCTTTTGAAAAAAGACGGGGTTTTTCCTTTCTGTTATCGCTGCAGTGCGCCGGCTTACCTGGCTGCTTATGAAGCCTGCCGGGACAAAGCATCTTTTTTTGTGGTGGAATGGGGGGATACCGGCAGAATAGATGCTTATCTGGGGCACCTTCCCGCGGCCAGACGGGGGGAATTTATCAGGAACTCTTTGGCAGAGCTGGATCTTTTTTTGGAAGGGCTGCTTGCCGATCTTAACCCGCAAGACCGTCTGCTTATCATTGTTCCTTCCCCGCCGCAGGCTTCCATTACGGGAGGGTATCGCCTTACCCCGGCGGTCTATTATAACCCTGCAAATCCCGGGAAGGGGCTGCTTGTTTCGGCTACGACCAGGGTCCCGGGCATCATAACCAATATTGACGTTGCACCTTCCGTGACGGAACATTTTGGCCTTGTTTCCCCTGTTTTTTTCCTGGGCATGCCGCTTAAGACGGAACCTTCAGCGGGGCATCTGCAGCAAGTAACGGCACTTTCCGAGCGGACAGCCAGGATGTATACGCAGCGTCCGTCGGTTATTAAAGGATATCTTCTGGTATTAATTATTTTGACGGTAGCCGGGTTGGCCGGTGTCTTGACCCGTTTTCAACCGGTTTGTTTTTTACGGCCGGCTTTTTACGGACTTTTGTATTTCCCCCTGTCTCTTCTTATCGCACCGGCTTTTGGCTTTTTCCCGGCCGAATCATTTCTTTTCAACTTTTTTTTCCTTATTGTCCTGACGGGAATTTTCGTCCTTTGTACCGGAATTTTATGGCGTATGCCGACGGAGTTTTTTTCGGCGGCAGGATTGCTTATTTTTGGCTTTTTAACTGCAGATCTGCTCTGCGGTTCTATGCTGCAAAGCCGTTCTTTTCTCGGCTATGATCCTGTTGGCGGGGCGCGTTTTTATGGTATGGGCAATGAGTATATGGGTGTAATGATCGGTTCTTTTATTCTGGGCTTTGGTTCGCTTATGAACCTGAGTTTGAAAAGGGTGGGAGGATGGGAAAAGAGGCCTTCTTTGGCAGGTTTTCGGAAGATAGACCTTACGGTATGGCTTTTTGCCGGTTTAGCAGTGATGATTATGTTTCTGATGGCTTCACCGTCTTTCGGAGCAAATTTTGGAGGCACAGTGACGGCGGCTCTTTCCTTTTCTACTACGCTCGGAGGCTTTATTGTTCTTGTTTACGATGGGAAAGCGCTGCCATGGATAAAATCGCTGCTAGAAAAGAAAAAAAGGAGGCTGCCTCAATTTTTTACGCTTGTATCCATACTGTTGCTCTTTGTCCTTTTGACCGGTTCGCTGCTCTATTTTCTGAATATCCCCCGTCCGGGTGCGGCTGTTTCTCATCTGGGGCGGACCCTGGAACTGGTTCAAAAAGAAGGGTTCGGGGAACTGGTTAACACGGCTTTGAGAAAGCTGGAGATGAACTACAAGCTGGTGCGTTATTCTCTTTGGACGCGCGCCCTGCTGGTAATGATCGCCCTCATTGCCGTCCTTTACTATTACCCCGTCGGGCTGATCAAAAGTATTTTTGCCGGGGAACCCGGATTCAGGGTGGCTCTGGGCGGAATTATTGCCGCCAGCGTAACGGCGCTCATTGTCAACGATTCAGGCGTGGTGGCGGCGGCTACAGCGATGCTTTACGGGGGATTGCCCCTTCTCATCCTGGCCGTGACAGAGTAATTTCAACAAAATTATTATTACGCGGCAGGAGATCCACCGGAGAAGATGGAAATAAAGACAATTGTGATCAAATTGAAAAATGATTGGAAAGAGAGGAATATATACCGTTGTTAGCCCTGGAAAGCAAGACATTACCTGCAAACATCCGTCTTCACCTCATCCCGGTCGAGAAATTTAAAACGGTCTTGATCGCGGTTTTTTTACAGCAGTCGCTGGGAAGAGAGACGGCGGCCCGGACAGCTCTTCTTCCGGCAGTCCTGGAAAGGGGGACCAGACAGCATCCCACCTACAGGGATATAAAAATCCGTCTGGAAGAGCTTTACGGTGCGGATCTGAGTCTGGATGTGCTTAAGCTGGGCGAAAGGCAGATTCTTGCTTTTTCCCTGGAGATGATCCACGATAAGTTTGCTCCGGGGGAGGACTTATTGCGCCAGGGCCTTTCCATTTTAAAAAGCGTTATAACGGAACCTCATCTGGAAAACGGCGGCTTTAAAAAGGAATATGTAGAACAGGAAAAAGAACAACTGGCCAAGGAGATCCGCGGGCTGGTTAACGATAAAATAAGTTATGCCCTGGAACGCTGCATACAAAATATGTGTTCTGATGAGCGTTTTGTGGTTTACAAATATGGAAACGTCGAAGATATTGCCGCAATTACCCCCAGCGGTCTTTACGAGTATTATCTGAGACTTCTCAGAGAAAAACCTCTGGATGTCTTTGTCGTGGGAGAGATAGATCCCCGGACTGTTTTTCCCCTTATTGAAGAGACGTTTTCTTTTTCCCGCAACGGAGAACATACCGTTCTTCCTGCCGTTGAGGTTGGGAAAAGACCTGCAGAAATCCGTTTCTGGGAAGAACGGCTTCCCGTTAACCAGGGGAAATTGACCCTGGGTTATCGTACCAATACAGCCTACCGGGACGATGATTACCCGGCCCTGCTGTTTTATAACGGTATCCTGGGCGGTTTCCCCCATTCAAAGCTTTTTCAGAATGTCAGGGAAAAGGCCAGTCTGGCTTATTATGCCTTCTCAAGGCTGGAAAGACATAAAGGAATACAATTGATCGGTTCAGGTATTGAAGTGCAGAATTATCACCAGGCCAGGGAGATTATTGAGAAGCAGGTCGAAAATATCAAAGCCGGAGAGATCACCTCTGAAGAGATGGAGTATACACAAAGAGGCCTCATCAACCAGCTTAGAATAATTGGAGACAGCCCTTCCAGCCTGCTGAGGTTTTTCTTGGACGGAATTGTGGGAAACCGGGATGAAGGAGTGGACTGCCTGATGAAAAAAATTGAAAAAATAAAGGCGGGCGATGTTATAGAAGTAGCACGGAAAGTTGTTCTGGACAGTGTTTACTTTTTGCGCTCTGTGGATAATGAAGGGAGCTAATGATTATTTATGGACTGGAATATTAAAACCAATCATACTCTGGGAGAAAAGGTCTATTACGCGGCGCTGGACCCCGGCCCGGCACTGTACGTGCTTCCCCGGAAGGGTTACAATAAAAAGTATGCCATTTTTTCCACTCACTTTGGCTCCATTGATAATATTTGGGTAGCAGACAACGGGGAAGAACAGGTTGAGATTCCGGATGGTGTGGCTCATTTTTTGGAACACAAGCTCTTTGACGATGAAGAAGGCAACGCGTTTGACCGGTTTGCCCAGTATGGTGCTTCTTCCAATGCCTTCACCGGTTTCACCAGCACTACTTACCTTTTTTCCTGCACGGATTTTTTTCAGGAGAGTTTCGAGCTGCTCTTAAATTTTGTGCAGAGCCCGTATTTTACTCCGGAAAGCGTAGCCAAGGAACAGGGAATCATCCAGCAGGAGATCAGAATGTATGAGGATAATCCCGAATGGCGGGTCTTTTTTAACCTTCTGGCGGCTCTTTACCGTGATCATCCCGTGAAAAATGATATTGCCGGTTCTGTGGAGAGCATCAGCAGGATAACTGATAAAATTCTATACAAATGTTACCATACTTTTTATCATCCCTCCAACATGGCAATATTTGTAACCGGAGATGTATCACCGGAGGATATACTAACGCAGGTTAGCAATAATCTGGCCGGCCGCGCCGTGCCTCCGGCTCCGGATATAAAGCGTATTTATCCTGAAGCCGGCAGGACGGTAAAACAGAAAAAAATTGTCCAGGAACTTTCTGTATCCCAACCTATCTTTAATATGGGTTTCAAGGACACGTACTCGTTTCTCGACGGTAAGGCTCTCCTTTTCAAGGAGCTCGCTTCGGAACTTCTTCTTGAGATGATTTTCGGGCGGAGTGAAGAGCTGTATACAAAGCTCTATGAAGATGGTCTTTTGGATGAGCATTTTTCCACAGGTTATACTGCGGAAAAGACTTACGGTTATACGCTGCTGGCCGGGAGGACGAAAGATCCCGAAAAGCTTGTGGAAAAGATCTGGGAAGGGATCGAAAAGGTAAAAAAAGAAGGACTTGAACAGAAAAGTTTTATCAGGCACAAGCGAACGATGAGAGGGAGTTTCCTGCGCAGTTTTAATTCACTGGAGTTCATCGCCAATAATTATCTTGCTTATCGTTTCCGGGCGATCGACTTCTTTGATGTGCTGGATGTACTGGAAGAAGTCACCATTACTGATCTGGAAAAAATTCTTCACGAGCATTTAAAAGAAGATCTACATGCCGTTTCCATTGTTACTCCCTTTAAGCCTAAAGAGACAGGTAGCAGTAATTACAGCACTTAATCATGTATTCAACCTTTAACTTAACCTTTCTTTCACTGCTATTTATTATTATTATTCGGGGGTTTATTAGCAAGGAGGAGGAGGTTGTAAAGGTATGAGCAAAGTTGGTATTGTTACGGACAGCGGGGCGAATCTGCCGTCTGAACTGATCGAAGAAAAGCGCATAAAGGTTGTTCCACTGAAAATTAACCTGGACGGGAAGACTTATCTGGATGGCGTTGATCTGGCTCCGGGCAGTTTTTCCCCCATGCTGGATGAAGCGGAGGATATTCCTGAGATATCTGCGCCCACCTCCCTTGAGTTTTTAGAAATATTCGAATCAATGAAGGAAGAAGGATTTGAGAGCGCAGTATGTATACTCTTGGGCAATAATATCTGTCATTCTTACAACTTAGCCTGTGAGGCCAGAGATCTGGTTCGCCCTTTTCCCGTGGTTATCATTGACAGCCATGCCGCATCAATGAACCAGGGTTTTATGGTCCTCGAAGCGGCCAGGGCAGCAGAAGAGGGGCTTCCGACTACAGAAGTGGTTGACAGGGCCTGGCACTTGCGGCCACTGATTGCTTTTTACGGGCTGGCCGGTACTGTTCACTACCTGGTCCGTTCCAGGCGTCTTGGTAAAGGAGCCGCGTTTTTTCGTGCTCTTTTAAATATCAAACCGATTATAACCATCAACAAGGACGATGGCCGCATTCATTCCGTTGCCAAGGTTACTTCCAGCCGGAAAGGACTGCATTACCTGCTCGGCAAGCTTGAAGAAGCGGTTTCACCGGAAAAAGAACTTCATGCCGCTGTGCTGTATGCTGATGAAGCCGGGGAAGCCCGGGAACTATTTCAGCAGATTAAACGGAAATTTAATTGCGCGGAGCTTTATCTCCAGGAGCTTACGCCTGTTATCAGCAGCCAGACAGGTCCGGGGTCTGTTGGTGTAAGCTTTTATGCGCTCTGAAATTGTCAAATTTGGGAGGTGGTCTAAGTGGAGATAAAGGAGAAATTGTTGTCGGTAGATGATGCCTTAAGAATGAAACGTAGCGAGGTGCTGGAAACATATAGAAACTATGTTAACCCAGGGTGGGCCAACCTCCAGGCTCTTCTGGATATGGACCTTCATTTTGTTAAAGCCCAGGGATGCAGCGTGTGGGATGAAGACGGCAACCGTTATCTGGATTTTGTGGGAGGATTTGGTTCGCTCAACCTGGGACATAATCATCCCGCTGTACTGGAGGCCCTGCGCAAGGTTGAAACTGTTCCGGTAATGCTTCAAAGTTCTCTGGGGAAATTTGCTGCGGTTCTTGCCAACAATCTGGTGCAAATTGCACCACCAGAGCTTCAGAATTGCTGGTTTTGCAGTTCTGGAACCGAGGCTGTGGAAGGTTCCCTGAAGCTGGCCCGCATCTATACGGGTAAAAAAGATTTTATTTACACTCTGGGCGGTTTTCATGGGAAATCTATGGGTTCGCTTTCAGTAACCGGAAGAAAAAAATACCAGGAACCCTTTGAACCGCTCATACCGGGGTGTATTCCCGTTCCCTTCGGTGATACGGATGCGCTGGAAAAAGCATTAAAGGAAAACGATGCCGCGGCGTTTATTGTTGAGCCCATACAGGGTGAAGGTGGTATTATTGTGCCCCCTCCCGGTTATCTGAGAGAAGCAAGAAAGCTGTGCAGCCTGTATAATACTCTGTTAATTCTTGACGAGATTCAAACGGGATTGGGGCGGACAGGCAAGATGTTTGCCTGTCAGCATGAAGACGTGGTGCCCGATGTTATCGTTTTGGCCAAGTCTCTGGGTGGGGGAGTAGTCCCCATCGGCGGTTATATTACCACGGCGCAGATTATGAAAAAAGCGTACGGCGGCAGTATGGACCGCGGGCTAATGCTTACCTCTACATTTGGTGGCAATGCTCACAGCGCGGCAGCGGCTATTGCAGCGATAGAGACTATCGTTAAAGAAGACCTCCCCCGTGAAGCGGAAGTGAAGGGCAAATATTTCTTGCAGAAGATGGAAAAACTTAAAGATAAGTATGATCTTATTCAGGATGTCCGTGGAAAAGGCTTGCTGATTGGACTGGAATTATCTCCCGGCAAGGGCCTGCTGGATTTTTTAAGCGCAGGAATGGTAGGGAAGCTCTCCTCAGATTTTCTTTCTTCCATGGTTGCGGCGCAGCTGCTTAAGGAATTCAAAGTAATGGTTATTTTTACTTTAAACAATCCCAATGTGATTCGCCTTGAGCCGCCTTTAACGGTAACTACCGAAGAGATAGACTATGTTGTGGATGCACTTGATAAACTTTTCAGCCGACACAAGAGCTTTATTAAAATTGCCTTGAAAAGCGGTAAAAGTGCTATTTCTTCATTGTTCAGGAGATGACGACTAAAGAGAAAGAGGCTGGTTGTTGTGGATAATCATGAAAAGGGTTTTGTGAAGGAAGTTACTTCCCAGGCAGAGGATTTTTCACAGTGGTACCTGGATATTGTACTGAAAACGGAGATGATGGACTATGCTCCGATCAAGGGGTGCATGGCTATTCGCCCCTATGGGTATGCTATCTGGGAAAACATTCAGCAGCAGTTGGATAGGAGAATTAAGGAAACAGGACATAAAAATGCTTACTTTCCGCTTTTTATCCCTGAATCACTGCTGCAAAAAGAAGCGGAGCATGTGGAGGGATTTGCCCCCGAAGTTGCGCTGGTAACACACGGGGGGAAGGAGAAACTGTCTGAAAACCTGGTGGTGCGTCCGACTTCAGAAGCGATAATTTGTGAAATGTATGCCCGGTGGGTTCAGTCATGGAGAGACCTTCCCCTGCTCATCAACCAGTGGTGCAATGTGGTCCGGTGGGAAAAGAATACCCGCCCTTTCCTGCGGACTTCAGAGTTTCTCTGGCAGGAGGGGCATACCGTCCACAGCACGGAAGAAGAGGCACAGGAAGAAACTTTAAAAATGCTGGGTGTGTACAGGGATTTTGTAGAGAATGAACTGGCGATCCCGGTAGTTTCAGGCATAAAGACGGAGAGGGAGAAATTTGCCGGTGCGCTGCGGACTTATACTATAGAAGCTCTCATGGCTGACGGGAAGGCGCTGCAGGCAGGAACATCCCATAATCTGGGACAGCATTTTGCCCGGGTTTTTGAAATTAAGTTCCAGGACAAAGATGATGAACTCAAATATGCCTGGACGACTTCCTGGGGGGTCTCAACCAGACTGATTGGAGCATTGATTATGGTTCACGGGGACGATCGAGGCCTGAAATTGCCTCCCCGTATTGCCCCTGTCCAGGTGGTTATAGTTCCTATTATCAGTAAAAAGAAAAGAGATGAAGTTCTCCTTCGAGCAAAGGAGCTTGCCGAAACGCTGCGCAGCCTTGGTTTTCGCGTGGAACTGGATGACCGGGAAGGATACTCCCCCGGGTGGAAGTTTAATCAGTGGGAGATGAAAGGCGTTCCTCTGCGATTGGAAATTGGACCCAGGGATCTGGAGAACGGTGGAGTTACCGCTGTCCGCAGGGATACGGGAGAAAAGGATTTCCTCCCGGATAAAGATCTCCCCGCAAGGCTGCCGCTTTTACTGCAGGAAATACAGGATTCTCTCTTCCGGAAGGCCCTGGAATTCAGGGAACAAAAAACCTGCCGCCCCGGTGATTATAATGAGTTTAAAAAGATCCTGGAAGAAAAAAAGGGTTTTATCCTGGGCCACTGGTGCGGTGATCCCCGTTGCGAAGAGGAGATCAAAGCCGAAACCAAAGCGACGATCCGGTGTATTCCTTTTGATCAGGACCACGGGGACAAAGGGCCCTGTCTTTACTGCCAAAAGGAAGGGCAGCTCGTTTATTTCGCACGGGCTTATTAACTTAAAGCAAAGCAAGGGGGAGCAAAAAGACGGTTCTTATACTTCCGTCCCCTTGCTCTCCTTTTTTTGTTATATAAACACAGAAGCATAGTTTTGGGTTGCTATTAATATAATATAAAAATATATCGGTTCTGTATTGTCTTTGGGAAGTATCTGTGAAAAAACAGGAAGATATTTAAAAAAAGGAGATACCGGAAGATTTTTTGATAATTGAAGAGTATCTGTATGATAAGATGTGGCAATAAATTTTCTTAGCCTGAAAATGCCTTTAGATCGATGTTGAATAGTAAGGTTTATTTGCAAAAATCGAAATATATATGGTATAATTATCTAAATGATTAGTCCTCTATAAAGTCATGTTACCAAAACAGGTAAATAATTTAAGGAGGGATTAATATGTATTTTGAATCCGTTAAGAAAATAGCTGCTGAACTGGCTCTTGATAAAGCAATTAAATATATCAGTAAAGATCCTGAAAAAAATTTGCCTGTGCTGATGGATTTTGCAGAAAGGGTAGCGGTAATTCCCGATCATAAAGAATCAATTAAAAAATTAAAGGAACATTTTTCCGACAATCCACTTGTTATGGAACAAGCGCGCAGGCTCTGCAAGAACCCGAAAGTGCTTTATAATTTCTTTAATTCCTGGGTTGTGGACGGGATTCTCATGGGAAGGCCCAAGCGGGAAAAAATTGCAGCCGAGCTTGGGGTTTCCGTTCCTTCGCTGATCTTGATTGATCCTACCGCAGCTTGTAATTTGCATTGTGAAGGGTGTTGGGCGGGTGAGTACAACAAAGCCGATCATATGGAACCGGAGCTTTTTAGCCGGATTATCGGCGAAGCAAAACAGCTGGGCATCTACTGGATAGTATTATCAGGCGGAGAGCCGTTTTGTTACCCTCATCTCCTGGATGTTGTGGCAGAACATCCAGATTCTGTTTTTATGTGCTATACCAACGGAACATTAATCGATGAAAAGGTTGCAGATCGCCTGGCCGAGCTGGCTAATTTTTCTCCTGTTTTCAGCCTGGAAGGATGGCGAGAGAAGACTGACGCCCGCAGGGGAGAAGGTACTTTTGATAAAGTTATCCGCTCGATGGATCTTCTCAGGGAAAGAGGAGTTTTTTTTGGCGCTTCTGTTACCTCTATGCGTTATAATATTGAGGAACTTTTTAGTGAGGAGTTTATTGATTTCCTGGTGGACAAAGGAGTTACCTATGTCTGGTCTTTTCACTATATTCCCATTGGACGCCAGCCGGATGTTGAATTAATGCTTACTACTGAACAGCGTCTGTGGATGCTGGACAGAGTAAAGGAGTTGCGAAAGAATAAGCCTATTCTTATTGCAGACTTCTGGAACGATGGAGATCATACCAAAGGCTGTATTGCCGGGGGAAGACATTATTTCCATATTAATGCTGCCGGTGAAGTGGAACCCTGTGCTTTTGTCCATTTTGCCGTTGATAACATACGCGACAAAAGCCTTAAGGAAGTCCTGCAGAATCCCCTTTTTAAAGCATATCAGAAGAGGCAGCCGTTTAATGAAAATCATCTTGCCCCCTGTCCCATTATCGATGCCCCGAATGCATTAAGGGAGATTGTTCAGGAAAGCGGAGCTCATCCTACCCACCTGGGGGCTGGCCAGATCCTGCAAGGGGATGTTGCCGCATACCTGGATAACCTTTCCGACAACTGGCTGGAAAAAGCAAATGAATACCGTAGTGTTCACAAAGAATAAGAGAAAATTGTCCTGATTTTATTAAATTTATGCAAAAAACTCCCCTTTTCAAGCGGGAGTTTTTTTATAAGGATAAAGGTTTATTTTTCCGGCAAAATAACTCGCCTGGCTGTAATATTTACCTGGGAAATTTGCAGTCCCGTCAGATATTCCAATTCGCTTTTTATTGTTTCCTGCATCTCTTTTAAAAGTCGGGGGAAAAAGCCGGCACCATATTGGAGATCTACCTGTATATGTATGATCATCCCGTTTGGGGTGGAGAGCAGGCTTGTTGTCCGGGCACGTGCAATTCCTTCCCTTTGCTCAGCTATAAAAATAATGATCTGTTCAATGGCATTTTCGTGTAGAAAATAATTTCCCAGGCTACTGTATATGGGGCGCACAATGGAGTGTTCCAGATTGCGCGGTCTGGAAACGGAGCTTTTACTTTTGCCTTTAAATAAAGCCCTGATGGAATCCATAAAAAATCCCGGAAAGTCTTTTTCTATGGCGAAAGTAGGGATGGGGATGGCATGACGATTTTCCTTTTTTCTAATCTCCAGGGCTCTGGCGATCTCCTTTTCTGAAATGAAATCAGATATATTAAATATTTTTACCGGATAGGGCAGTTCCAAACGAGTTGTTATTCTTTTGATCATTCGTTCAGATATTCCCATAATAAGGATGCTTTCCGGACGGGATTCCTGTATTTTTCTTTTGACCTGTGAGGCGTGTTCCGTATCCAGGAATATGGCTCTTTTTGTCGCGCCCATCTTCGTGTCTTCCCGTTTTGCGGAACGCCCTGCCAGAACCTGGTTGCCTTTTATCAGCAAACCGTCATCAATGATATATTCAATTCCTTCCTGATAGGCGATTATCCCCGAATGATGGCTTTTCCCTGTACCGCTGGGGCCGATGAGAGCATAAACATCCATAAAGACCCTCCGGAAATTTTTTTCAGTATAGCATAATTTCTTGAAAAAGTCGATAAGGTTAAAAACTGCCTTTAAGCAGGATTTTAGTAAACTTTTTTAGAATGTAATAAAAACAGAGCCGTACCGTTGTAGAAAATGGTTGAAAAAGGATTCCTGTCTTGATATACTGGAATCACTTGTGGAATTATCGTGTTGAAAGAAAAAGAAAATTTTGGTAGGAGGTATCATGTAACGGTGGATGATAAGTTAAACTTTTTAGAGCAGAGGCGGGAGATTATTCTTCAGGGCGGAGGAGAAAAGCGGGTTGAAGACCAGCATAAAAAGGGAAAGAAAACAGCACGGGAAAGATTGGAACAATTTTTAGACCCGGGCAGCTTTGTCGAAGTTGGAACTTTTGTCCAGGGTGGGCTGGAAGACGCCAGCACGCTTGATATTCCTCTTCCCGGGGAAGGCGTTGTCACGGGCTATGGGACAGTAGACGGGCGTATGGTTTATGTTTTTGCGCAGGATTTTACTGTTTCAGGAGGTTCTCTGGGTGAATACCATGCTGCCAAAATATGCCGGGTCATGGACCTGGCCGCCCAGAACGGCGTGCCCTTTATCGGGATCAACGATTCAGGCGGAGCCCGTATCCAGGAGGGAGTCATGTCTCTGGACGGGTACGGCAATATTTTCTTCCGCAACACGGTTAATTCAGGGGTCATTCCACAGATATCCGTGATTATGGGACCCAGCGCAGGTGGGGCAGTTTATTCCCCGGCTTTGACTGATTTTGTCTTTATGGTGGACAACACAAGCTACATGTTTATTACCGGACCTCAGGTTATTAAGGCTGTTACGGGAGAAGATGTCACCCCTGACAAGCTGGGCGGGGCCGCCACACATAACGAAGTCAGCGGTGTTGCTCATTTTAGGGCTGCCACTGAAGAAGAGTGCTTTGCCAGGCTGAGGAAACTTCTTAGTTTTCTGCCGTCAAATAATGTTGATGACGTTCCTCCAGCGCCTCCTGCCGAGCCGGTCCTTCCGGGAGAAGACCTGGCCACACTGGTTCCCGACGATGCCAATAAGCCGTACGATGTGGTGGAAGTGATCAAAAGGGTTGTGGATAACAGCGATTTCTTCCAGGTTCAGGAACATTATGCCAAAAACGCTGTCGTGGGATTTGCACGCATTAACGGTCAGTCTGTCGGAATAATCGCCAACCAGGCGAAGGTGTTGGCCGGCTGTCTTGATATTAACTGTTCGGACAAAATTGCCCGTTTTGTTCGGTTTTGTGACAGCTTTAACATTCCTCTGGTTACCTTTGTGGATGTTCCGGGCTATCTTCCCGGTGTACATCAGGAATACGGAGGTATCATTCGCCACGGGGCCAAGATCCTCTTTGCCTATTCGGAAGCTACCGTTCCGCAAATAAGTGTTGTTTTGCGCAAAGCCTACGGGGGCGCTTATATCGCCATGAACTGCCGTGCTCTGGGAGCGGATTATGTTTTTGCCTGGCCGACGGCGGAGATTGCCGTCATGGGGCCCGACGGAGCAATTAATATTGTTAACCGTCGTGAAATTGAAAACGCTGAAAATCCAGCTGAAGAAAGAAAGAAAAAAGTGGAGGAATACCGCCAGCGTTTTGCCAACCCCTATATTTCGGCAGCAAGAGGCTGGGTTGATGATGTGATTGATCCCAGAGATACGCGTGCGCATCTGATCAGGGCTCTTGATTCATTGAAAGGAAAAGTTCAGGACCGTCCGCGGAAAAAACACAGCAACATACCTCTTTAATTTTTATTTGCTACAGAAGAGTTTTTACAGCAGCAGATATTGACTTTTCTTTTTTCCAGTATTAAAATGAATAAAAGTATATCCAGCCGTTGAAGGGGAGAGTACAGGCGGGGATAGCTTAAAGAGAGCCGGGGTTGGTGGAAGCCCGGCGCTGGAACCGTTTGGAAGCGCACCCCGGAGGCGGGAGCTGAAATAGCAAGAGCATATTGCCCCTGTCTTTCCTTGAAAAAGTGAAAGGCGGGGTAAGCTTCTTTCTACGTGTAAGCTCTCCGTTTGATCTGCGTTAAAAGATACCTGCCCTCTAGCCGGAGACGATATTTTTAGTTTATGTCCCGGCCGAAGGCTTGAAGAGGGTCCCCGCCGGGGCCAAAAAAGGTGGTACCGCGAGAAAAGCCTCTCGTCCTTTTAAGGGAAGAGGGGCTCTTACTTTTAGGAGGGACAAAGATGCGTGTGGGCATTATCGGTGTAACAGGTTATACGGGAAATGAACTTTTACGGCTTCTTTTCTTGCACGGCGGCGTGAAAATTACCTACATTACTTCTCATTCTTCTGCGGGGGAGCCTCTGGACCGGGTCCATCCTCACTTTCGGGGAATTACGGACCTGCGATGCAGTTCTTTTTCCCTTGATGAAGCGGTTGAAAAAACGGATTTGGTTTTTTCAGCCCTGCCCCATGGCCAATCAATGGATGTCGTTCCCCAGCTTTACGAGGCCGGCTTAAAGGTTATTGATCTCAGTGCCGACTTTCGCTTAACAGAACAGAGTCTCTACCGGGAATGGTATGGGAAAGAGCATCAGGCTCCTCACATGTTGGGCAAAGCTGTTTACGGCCTTCCGGAGCTTTACCGGGAGGAGATCAAAAATTCGGTTTTGGTTGCCAATCCCGGATGTTATCCTACGTCGGTGATCCTGGGGCTGGCACCCCTTGCGGCCCGGAAACTTCTGAACCCCGATACCCTGGTGGTTGACTCTAAGTCCGGCACATCAGGAGCAGGAAAGGCGCCCTCTCAGGGTCTGCATTTTTCCGAATGTACGGAGAATTTTCGTGCCTACAAGGTGGCCGGCCACCAGCATGCCCCTGAAATGGAACAGGAACTGGGCAGGCTGTTTGGAAAAGAGTTCAACTTTACCTTTGTGCCCCACCTTGTCCCGATGATCAGGGGGATACTCAGCACGATGTATCTGAAAATAAAAGGTGATTTACCGGAAAAAGAAATACGCGACCTTTTTGCGGAGTTCTATGAGGGGGAAAAATTTGTCCGGCTGCTGCCTCCTTCCTTGCTTCCGGAGACCAGGAATGTTTACGGCAGCAATTATTGTGATCTGGCCTTGCACCGGGATAGAAGGACCGACCGGCTGGTCGTTCTGTCAGCCCTGGATAATCTTGTTAAAGGGGCGGCAGGGCAGGCAATCCAGAATATGAATCTTATGTTGGGGCTGCCCGAGGAACAGGGTTTGCAAGCGGTTCCCCTGAGGCCGTAAGAAAAAGGAAAAGGTGGCACAGAAGAGATGAAAATTCAACTGGAGAAGATTGAGGGCGGCATAACTGCTATCCCGGGCCTGAAGGCTGCCGGAGTAAGCTGTGGAATTAAAAAAGATGGTCTGGATGATCTGGCGCTTGTTTACTGTCCCCGTGCTGCTGCCTGTGCGGGGGTTTTTACCACCAATAAATTTAAAGCGCCTCCATTGCTGATAACGGAAAAACATCTGGTCAATCCGATCAGGGCGCTGGTTGTCAACAGCGGGAATGCCAATGCATGTACAGGAGACCGGGGTTTAGAGGACGCTCTGTCTACAGCACAAATAGCGGCAGGCTGCCTGGGGCTGCAGAAGGAGGAAGTTCTGGTTGCTTCTACAGGAGTAATCGGAGAGTACCTGCCCATGGAGAAGGTCTCCGCGGGGCTTGAAAAGGCCGTTGCATTTCTTTCGGCCTCAGGGGGCGATGCGGCTGCCCGCGCCATTATGACAACGGATACTTATCCCAAAGAAAGAGCTTACAGGGTCAGCATTGAGGGGAAGGATAAGCTCTCTTTCAAGATTGCCGGTATGGCCAAGGGATCGGGGATGATCTGTCCAGATATGGCCACCATGCTTGCTTTTCTTTTTACCGATCTGGAGCTGGGAAAAGGTTTCCTGGCCGAAGCGCTCAGGGAAGCCGTCAAGCGTTCATTTAACGTGATTAGCGTTGACGGAGACACTTCGACCAATGATATGGTGCTTCTTTTTTCCTGTCCCGGTGAAAAACGGTTTCCCGAAAAAGAAGAAGGCGTGCTGAAAGAAGCTTTCTGCCGGGCGCTCCTTGAACTCTGCCGCGATCTCGCCACGCAGGTGGTTGCCGATGGTGAAGGAGCAGGCAAAGTGATCCGCTTAACCGTCCGCGGAGCAGAGGATTATACTGCTGCCAGGAAGCTGGCCCGTTCCGTTTTAAATTCTACCCTGGTGAAGACGGCTTTTTTTGGCGAGGATGCCAACTGGGGGCGTATCATCACGGCAATGGGTTATTCCGGTGTGGATTTTAAACCACACCTGGTGGATGTTTTCCTCGGCGACCTTCAGGTTGCGGCGGGAGGAAGAGGCCTTCCTTTCGATGAGCAGAGAGCCCGGGGGATTTTACAAAAGTCTGAGATACCTGTTTGTATTCACCTTCATATGGGAAAAGAGGAACTGGTTGCCTGGGGATGCGACCTGAGTTATGATTATGTTAAGATAAACAGCTCTTACAGAAGCTAAAGGTGGTTGGAATAATGAAAAACGGTATGGATGCTCTTATCGCCAAAGCCGATATTCTTATCGAAGCTCTTCCTTATATCCGTAATTTTGCGGGTAAAACCTTTGTTATTAAATACGGTGGTCAGGCCATGGTCAACGATGATTTGAAAAATTCCGTTGCCCAGGATATAGTGCTGCTTAAGTTTATCGGTATTAATCCCATTGTTGTTCATGGCGGCGGTAAAGAGATCACAGAATTGATGGAGCGGCTGGGTAAAAAGGCCGACTTTGTCGGAGGGCTGCGTGTAACCGATAAAGAGACGATGGAGCTGGCGGAGATGGTCCTGGCTGGCAAAGTAAATACCCAGCTGGTAAAGCTGTTGAACCGCCACGGAGGCAGGGGAGTCGGATTAAGCGGCAAAGACAGCAATTTGCTGGTTGCCCGGAAGATGCCTAAGGCCAGGGTTTTACGGGACGGAGAAGAAAGTTTTGTCGATTTGGGCTATGTCGGGGATCTGGTAAGAGTAAACCCCGAAGTTATTCATAATCTGAACCAGCATAACTATATCCCGGTTATCTCTTCCATCGGGATCAGCCCGGAAGGAGACAGCTTGAACATTAATGCGGATCATGTTGCCGGTGAACTGGCTGCCTCGTTGCGGGCGGAAAAATTAATTATCCTGACCGATGTGGAAGGCATCTTCGCCCGGCAGGGAGATACGGCCAGCCTTATTTCTTCCCTTCATCGTCAGAGAGCCCGGGAGATGATCATTTCCGGGGAAATATCTTCAGGGATGATCCCCAAGGTGGAAGCCTGTATCAAGGCGCTGAATAATAATGTTCGCCGGACGCATATTATAGATGGCCGTTTGAGCCATTCCCTTCTTCTGGAGATTTTTACGGATGAAGGAATCGGCACGATGGTTTTATAAATGGAAGGGGAGAGGGGAAAAATGCTGCAGGATGATGAAAAGAAATATATAATTAATACTTATAACCGGCAGCGGGAGGCGACTCCCCTGCTGGTTAAAGGAAAGGGAACCCGTGTTTGGGATGAAAACGGCAGAGAATATCTGGATTTTGTCGGCGGTCTGGCGGTAAATGCACTGGGACACTGCTTTCCTCCGGTAATAGAGGCTGTCTGCCGGCAGATGGAGACGATTATTCATACTTCAAATTTATACTATTCTGAACCCCAGACGAAACTGGCCCGGGCATTGGTAGAAAATTCTCCTGCGGGAAAAGTATTTTTTTCCAACAGCGGAGCGGAAGCCAATGAAGCTGCCATTAAGCTGGCCCGTAAATACAGCAAACTGCATCTTGGCAAGGAACGTTTCGAGATTATTACGGCACTGAATTCTTTCCATGGGCGCACACTGGCTACGGTTTCAGCTACCGGACAGCCAAAATTTCACAGGGGATTTGAACCACTGCTTTCCGGTTTCAAATATGCCCGCTTTAATGACGTGGAATCTTTTCGCTCCCAGGTCAATATGCACACCTGTGCTATTATGGTCGAACCGGTTCAGGGCGAGGGAGGGGTTCATGTTGCCTCGAAAGAGTTCCTGCAAGGGCTTCGCCGGCTCTGCGATGAAAATAATCTTCTGCTGATTTTTGATGAAGTTCAGTGCGGGATGGGAAGGACCGCTACATAATTTGCTTTTCAGCAATATAATGTGGATCCCGATATTTTTACTCTGGCCAAAGCGCTGGGCGGAGGGCTGCCCATTGGAGCGATGCTTTGTTCCGAGGAGGTGTCAAAGGGTTTTTCTCCGGGCGATCATGCTTCAACTTTCGGCGGCAACCCGGTGGCCTGTGCCGCCGCTGCAGCTGTCCTGGAGAGTATCCTGGAAGATGGTTTTCTTGACAGTGTAAAGCAAAAAAGTGCTCTTTTGATCAGCGGGCTGGAGCGGCTGCAAAGGCTT
The DNA here is from genome assembly GCA_964419485.1 of uncultured Dethiobacter sp. Classification (GTDB taxonomy): domain Bacteria; phylum Bacillota; class Dethiobacteria; order DTU022; family UBA8154; genus DUNV01. The sequence goes on along the minus strand of CAYQQF010000012.1, from coordinate 159 downwards.
TTCCCCGGTTTGATCAGGGAAGTCCGCGGCAAAGGCCTTATTTTGGGGGTGGAAATCGGCAGCGAAGCCAGGCAAGTCCAGCAGTTTTGTCAAAAGCAGGGGCTGCTTGTAAACTGTATCGGCGAGACTATTCTACGTCTTTTGCCTCCTCTCAATGTG
>CAYQQF010000011.1:0-18805 GCA_964419485.1 uncultured Dethiobacter sp. | reverse complement strand
GACGTCAAGTGGAACGCTCACGAGCTTCTTGCTCGCTGCGTTCGCAGCTCGCACCGTGAGTCAATTATATCATAATTATGCCCTATTTACGAAATTGTAATTAGCTTCATACTCATTAAAGTTAAAAGGCCCACCCTGGGACACATTATTAAGAGGTGCGGACGTGATCTGTTACTAATATTATACTCAAAATAATGTTGTGTGCATACTTTTTAGCAGAAAGGTGTGCAAAGAGGTAAATTCGGCCTTTTTCTGCTGCCTTATTTACCCCTGAAAACACGAAAACCCCCTGAAATCAAGGGATTTTCATCATTGTATCAATATTTTAGTTCTAATTTGGTGGAGGTGGCGGGAGTCGAACCCGCGTCCGAAGGCATAGCCACAGAAGCATCTACGAGCGTAGCCCTGGTTTTGGTTTCGCACCGGAATCAACCAGGACGGGATACCCCAGCGCTAGCTCCCTTTAAATTCCCCGGTTAGAAGGAGAAGCAGCCTTCAGGACGGGTAGCCTGCTTTTATGACACCCGCTTCTTTTCCGGCAAGCACGGAAAAGAGGGGCGCGTCGCTTTTATTAAGCGGCGAGTGCGTATTCTTGTTTGGCAGTTATAGCCGTTCCATGTTTTAACCAGGCCATGGTCCTGGACTCGCTTCTTCTGCCTCTTCTACCCCCGTCGAAACCATTTCACCCCCATGTTAACTAGCTATAGGCCTGTTTATCCTTAAAGGCTCTTTCTATCTCCCTTTTAGCATCCTTCTCGGCAATAGTACGCCGCTTGTCATAGTTTTTCTTCCCCTTGGCCAGTCCCAGCTCTAGCTTGACTTTGCCCTTTTTCAGGTAAGTGCTCAACGGAATCAAAGTATATCCTTTTTCTTGCACATAACCGGCCAGCTTGTCGATCTCCCGCCGGTGCATGAGAAGTTTTCTTGTGCGTAAAGGATCGTGATTAAAGCTGCTGGCAAAATTGTAAGGGCTGATATGCATATTATACAGCATAAGTTCGCCATTTTCAACCCGGGCATAACTGTCCTTCAAGCTCGCTTTAGCAGCCCGCATGGATTTTGCTTCTGTTCCCTGCAGGACAATACCCGCTTCATAGGTTTCTTCAATGAAATAATCATGTCTTGCTTTGCGATTCTTAGCCAGGACCTTTAGGCTTTTTTCTTCTTTTCCCATAATTGATAGCCAACTCCCTCACTGTTCACCGGTTATGGCAGAAAAGCTAACCCTACCTTGACGTAATGACTCCATGGTAGGGTTCCATGTCTTTTGTGAACAGACCTGTCGCTCAATTCGTTTTACTGTAAAGCTAGTATATCACCATTTTACATTTATTACAAGGAATTTCGAAAGCAGATAAATAGCGTAAAAACCGCAATCCTTAAAAAGCTATATTTTTCCTAAAGGCATAAAGTAAACCGTGCGCATTTCTTTATCCACCCGGTCAACCCTGATGCGAACAGAATCTCCAAGGCAGTATTTCTTTGCTGTTCTCTCTCCCACCAGGGAATATCTTCTCTCATCGTAAAAATAATAATCATCATCAAGGCTGGCAATACGAATAAGTCCTTCCACAGTATTAGGCAATTCTACAAAAAAACCGAAAGAAGTAACCCCGCTGATAATTCCGTCGTACTCTTCTCCTATCCGATCCTCCATAAATTCGACCTTTTTCAGATCCATGCATTCTCTTTCTGCTTCTAAAGCCGACCGTTCTTTTTCAGAACAGTGTTGAACAAGCTTGGGAATAATAGAAGACAGTTTCCTGGCTTCTGCGGCGGATAATCTTTTATGCAAAGTCAAATGCAGGATGCGATGAATCATCAAATCGGGATAACGCCGTATTGGAGATGTAAAATGTGTATAAGAGCCGGTCGCCAGACCGAAATGGCCGAGAGGTTTCTCGCTGTAACGGGCCTGGGGCATGGTGCGCAACAGGACAAAGTTGACAATGGATTCCGCCGGGGTCCCTTTAACTGTTTCCATAATTCGTTGAAAGTCCTGAGGAGAAGAAAGCTTCGGATCTCCTTTGGAGATATTTTGCAGCCGCAAAAAATTTTTTAGCGCATAGAGCTTATCCCCTTCCGGCTGTTCGTGCACCCGGTAGATAAAAGGTACTTTTAACTTCTGGAAGTGAATGGCAATTACCTCATTGCAAAGAAGCATAAATTCTTCAATAATAGACTCGGCAGCATCCTCCCGTCTCACTTTGATCTCCAGCGGTTTTCCGCGTTCATCAAGAGTGATCTTTGCCTCGGGAAAGTTGAAATCCAGGGCTCCCCGCTTTATCCGCCTTTTTTTCAGTTGATCAGCAAGCCCGGCCATTTCCTCGAAGGTTTGCGTAAAATCTTTATATTTTGCCCGGAGGTCTTCGTCTCCTTTTAAGATATTATTTACTTCATCGTATGTCATGCGCCTGTCAATGGAAATAAAGCTGGGAAAAAATGTATACTCCTGCCACTCTCCCTCTTCATCAATATCAATCATTACACTGATAGACAGCCGCAAGACCCCGGGGTTTAAGCTGCATATCCCGTTGGAAAGCTGAGGAGGCAGCATAGGTATAACCCGGTCAGGGAGGTAAACACTGTTTGCCCTTTGTGAAGCTTCCCTGTCCAGTGCGCTTCCGGCCCGGACGTAGTAGCTAACATCTGCTATATGCACGCCCAGTCTGTAACCGCCCCCTGCTTTTTTTTCCAGAGAAACAGCATCATCCAGGTCTTTTGCATCTTCACCATCTATAGTGACCATGGACAATCCGGTCAGATCCCGGCGCTCTATTTCGTCGGCGGCAATGGAAATCTGAACCTCTTCCAGGGACTTTGCTTCTTTGAGAACTTTGGAGGGAAAAACTGCTGGGATACCGTATTTTCGTTGAATTGAAGTAATATCAACTCCGGGGTTTTCAGGAGCGCCAAATACTTCCACAATCATACCCTGGGGAAAGTTGCCGGAAATATCCGGCCAGCGGGTAATCTGAACCAGGACTTTATCACCTTCCTGCACAGCCAAAGTGCTTGCTTTGGTAATAAAAATTTTCCCGGGAAGATGGCGGTCATCAGGAATTACTACTCCGCCTGCTTTTTCGCCTTTAAAGCTCCCCACTACCTGAAGATTGTGGCGGCTTAGAACACGGATTACTTCGCCCTCCCGTCGCCGCCGTTTTGATTCTTTTAAAACCCGAACGATAACCCTGTCATGATGCATAGCACCGCCCATTCTGTCCGGAGGAATAAACACATCCTTTTCGCCCAGTGCCTCCGGGATTAAGAAACCATAACCCTGAAGATGGGCTTGAATTTTCCCCAGTAAAAGCCCCATCCCCTGCAGGGGGGTATAACGTCCCTGCAGGGTCTTGAAAACAGAACCGTCTTTTTCCAGTTTCTCCATCAAGGTATAGAGTTCCCGGGTTTCCCGGTCTCCTGTAATATTGAGGGCCTTTTGCAGCCCTTCAAAAGTCATGGGCCGGTAATTATCCTGAAACATTAAATTTAAAACCCTCTTTTTCTTTATTCCCATGTTAATATTAATCTCCAACCTTTTTTTTGTGCCGTCATTATAATTTATTATAACCGATTATTCCCCTGATTAAAAGGGAACGAATACTCCTCAGGTAAACTTTGAAGCAGGTTTATATTCCGAATACCTGAGTAGAAAAAAAGGCTGCCTTCCCGTTCAATCTGAAGAGGCAGCCTTCCTGCTGTTGTAAAAACGGATACAAATTCCCTAGAAGAACAGCGGAGCGAAAACAAGTGCTACGATGCTCATCAATTTAATCAGAATGTTAATAGAAGGCCCGGAGGTATCTTTGAAGGGGTCTCCCACAGTATCTCCAACAACGGCAGCTTTATGAGAATCGCTTCCTTTGCCTCCAAGTTGCCCGGTCTCAATCCACTTTTTGGCGTTGTCCCAGGCACCTCCGGAGTTAGCCATAAAGATTGCCATGAGAACGCCCGTCACCAGGGCTCCGGCAAGAAGTCCGCCCAAAGCTTCCTTTCCAAGAAGCAGCCCGACAACAATGGGAACGATAACCGCAGTAAGTCCGGGAACGACCATCTGCTTCAGCGCGGCAGCAGTGCTGATATCCACACAGCGTGCGTACTCGGGCCGTGCTTTCCCTTCCATAATTCCTGGAATTTCACGAAACTGACGACGAATTTCTTCGATCAGGTCAAAAGCTGCACTCCCAACGGCTTCCATTGTTCTTGCACTGCAGAAGAAAATAACTACCCCGCCGATAAAAATCCCCACGATAACATAGGGATTTGTAATATTAATAATCTCAATATTAGCTGCCTGAGTATATGCGGTAAACAGAGCCAGCGCAGTCAGGGCAGCAGAACCGATGGCAAAACCTTTACCGATGGCAGCTGTGGTATTCCCCACTGAATCCAGCTCATCGGTGATCTCTCTGACATGGGGATCCAGTTTGGACATTTCAGCGATTCCACCGGCGTTATCCGCCACCGGACCGTATGCATCCACAGAAACCGTGGTGCCCACAGTGGAAAGCATCCCCACGGCGGCAATCGCAATCCCGTAAACGTCGGCCGATAAGTAGGCAATAACAATAGCAGCCATAATGACAATCAGAGGAAATGTAGTGCTTTTCATGCCCAGTGCCAGACCGCTGATGATATTGGTGGCGCTTCCTGTCTGTGAAGCTCTGGCAAGATCCTGGGTGGGCTTAAAGTGGTAGGAAGTATAATAATCCGTCAGCTTGCCGATGATAACACCGGCCAGAAGCCCGGAGATAATGGCGAAGAATGGTCCTGTAGATCCGATCATGTTAACGGAAAGAAAATATGAAGCAACGAGAACGATAATTGCCGCGGCCGTAGTGGAGCGCTCCAGAGCAGCCCCCAGGCGTACACCTTCCTTGGCCCGGACAAAAAAGAATCCGATAACGGAAGAAATAATACCGACAGAAGCAACCATCAAGGGCAGAAGGACCCAGCCGATATTGCCGTCTCCCCGGAAAAGAAGCATCCCCACCGTCATGGTCGCGATCATCGAACCCACATAGGATTCAAAAAGGTCTGCCCCCATCCCGGCGACATCGCCCACATTATCTCCCACGTTGTCGGCGATAACCCCGGCGTTGCGGGGGTCGTCTTCAGGGATACCGGCCTCAACCTTCCCAACAAGGTCTGACCCCACGTCAGCGGCCTTGGTATAGATTCCGCCTCCGACACGGGCGAAAAGGGCAATGGAGCTGGCTCCCAGGGCATAACCGTTGACAATGTTCGGGTCATCAAAAATAAGATAAAGTATTCCAAGACCCAGAAGCCCGATACCTGCTACCATCATTCCCATTACGGAACCACTGGAAAAAGCGACTGTAAGGGCTTCGTTAATCCCTTTGCGCGCTGAACTCGCGGTGCGCACATTAGCGATAGTGGCAATCTGCATACCTGCATAACCTGCTGAACCGGAAAAAACCGCCCCGACAATAAAGCAGATGGCGGTGCTCCAATCAATAAAAAAGCCTAAAACTAAAAAGAGGACTACTGCAAAAATACCTAAGGTTCTATATTCTCTGTTTAAAAAAGCCATTGCTCCTTCGTGAATAGCAGCAGCAATCTCCTGCATACGCTTATTACCGGGGTCCACTTTTTTTACTCTAATCCAGAGTATTATGCCAAAAATAATACCGATAATACCCGCAAGCGGTGCTAAATACGGGAGACTCATATTTTACCTCCTCCTTTTTCTAAATTACCATATTTCATACAGCATTCCAATAAACATTTGTTTTCTTTTTTAAACAATTCCCCCCTTCCTTGCAGCATTTTACTTACCAGGACTTTTTTGTTTACAGGATCCACAGTCTTAATACCCGACTGAAATAAAATCCTTTATCCGGCCATTATTGTAAGGACAATGGCCAAAATCATAAAACCAACCGCCAGCCCTGTAGTAATCCGCCCCAAAAGGTCATCCATACCCTTTTTTTTACCAAAGAGAGTCTGGGCGCCACCGGCAATCGCGCCTGAAAGACCTGCACTTCGACCCGACTGCAGCAACACTGTAGCGATCAAGCCAAGGCAGACCACAACATAAACAATAATTAACGCCATCCTCACAAAAGCCACCTCTTCCCTCAAATAACTATGCGAAAATACCATCGTTATTTTATCACAAGAAATCCTGGCTGGCAAGCGGGACAACGTGCTCAATCTTAATTAAAGAATGACCTTCCGGTAAAACGGGCTGTCTTGCCCAGGCCTTCTTCAATGCGGAGCAGCCGGTTGTATTTTGCAACTCTTTCGGCACGGGCAGGAGCACCGGTTTTAACAAAACCGCAGTTTACAGCCACGGCCAGATCGGCAAGACCAGAGTCTTCAGTCTCTCCTGAACGGTGGGAAACCACACAGCTATAGCCTCTCTGCTGCGCAAGCTGCATGGTGTGCAGGGTTTCGGAAATTGTGCCGATCTGGTTCATCTTAATCAGAATGGAATTGGCCACCCCTTCTTCAATGCCCCGTCTCAGGCGCAGAGGATTGGTGACGAAGAGGTCGTCTCCCACGAGAAAGATTTTCTCTCCCAGGGCTGCGGTCATTTTGTGCCAGCCATCCCAATCTTCTTCCGCCAACCCGTCCTCAATGGAGACGATGGGATACTTTTCCACCAGATTTATGTAATATTCCACCAGCTTTTCCGAGCTCATCTCCAGGCCTTCACCCCGCAGATGATATTTTCCTCCTTCATAAAGCTCCGTAGCTGCAACATCCAGGGCCAGAACTACTTCGTTTCCCGGTTCATAACCCGCGGCTTCAATCGCCTTGACAATAAGCTGCAGTGAATCTTCGTTGGAAGTTAAATTGGGGGCAAATCCTCCTTCATCTCCAACCCCGGTACTGAGGCCCATTTCTTGTAAAACTTTTTTCAGGGAATGGTAGACTTCTGCGCCCATGCGCAGCGCTTCCCGAAAATTTTGCGCCCCGGCAGGCAAAATCATAAATTCCTGTACATCCACGTTATTATCCGCATGTTTGCCGCCGTTAAGAATGTTCATCATGGGAACGGGCAGGAGAGTGGCGTTTATCCCTCCAAGATAGCGATACAGAGGCAAACCCAGGGCATTGGCTGCCGCCCGGGCTGTTGCCAGCGAAACACCCAGAATGGCATTGGCCCCCAGCTTTGCTTTATTATCCGTTCCGTCCAGATCAATCATGACCGCGTCGATTTCTCCCTGCTCCAGGGCGTCTTTTCCCTTCACCGCGGGAGCAATCTTTTCCCGGACATTTTGTACGGCAGTTAAAACTCCTTTGCCAAGATAGCGCTTTTTGTCTTTATCTCTTAGTTCCACGGCCTCAAAAGTCCCCGTGGAAGCCCCGGAAGGGATACCGGCCCGACCAATTGCCCCGCAATCCAGAATTACATCAACTTCAACGGTTGGATTTCCTCTGGAATCCAACACTTCCCTTCCATGAACAGCATGTATAAACGTACTCATTTCTTTTGCACCTCCATTTTGTAGTTTAATCCGTTTTACTCTCGGCTTATTTCATTATATCTTTATATTAAAGAGTTTCCGCTCATTTTTTCCGGAACAGGAATTTTTAAAAGTTTTAAGATGGTTGGTGCGACATCACAGAGTTTTCCCCGCGGCGGCAGCCGGTAATCTCCATCCGGAGAGATAAGAATGAAGGGTGTATCGTTATTAGTATGGGCCGTGTGGGGAGAACCGTCCTTCGCCAGCATTTTTTCTGCATTGCCATGATCTGAAGTGATCAGTATAATACCCTTTTTTCTGCGCACTTCTTCCACCACGACACCAACTCCGTAATCTACCGTTTCCACCGCCTGGACAGCTTTTTCAAGCTTGCCGGTATGACCCACCATATCCGCATTGGCATAGTTCAGAACAATTAAATTGAAATGCCCGGCATCAAGAGCCTTCAGCACTTCCCTTGTTAACTTCGGAGCGCTCATCTCCGGCTTAAGATCATAGGTGGCCACATCAGGAGAAGGAATCAGGGTTCTCTTTTCTCCCGTAAAAATTTTTTCTACTCCCCCGCTGAAAAAGTATGTTACATGAGCGTATTTTTCCGTTTCTGCAATGCGAAGCTGCCTGAGACCTGCCGTAGCCACCATTTCTCCCAGAGTGTCGGTTAAATACTCGGGAGGAAAAATGACCGGCACTTTAAATTGTGGAGCATATTCAGTCATGGAAACAAAAAAAGGATACGGGGGGCACTCTCCACGGTCAAACTCCTCAAATTGTTCCTCTATGAACGCCCTGGTAATCTGTCGTGCCCTGTCGGCCCGAAAATTTAAAAAAATAAGTGCATCACCCGTCCCGATAGTAGCCGTCGGCTTGCTTGCTTCATCATAAATTGCCGTCGGCAAAACAAATTCATCTGTCTCTCCTTCGCCGTAAGCCTTTTCCAAGGCTGCCAGACTGCTATCGGCCCACCGGCCTTGTCCTTTTGTGTATAACAGGTATGCTTTTTCCGTCCGGTTCCAGCGTTTATCGCGGTCCATAGCCCAGTAGCGGCCTGCCACACTCGCTAGCTTGCCGGTTCCCAAACGGGACATCTCCTGCTCCAGCTCGCCAAGATAGACAGCCGCACTGGACGGAGGAGTATCTCTACCGTCCAGGATAGCGTGTACAAAAACTTTTCGCAGCCCGCACCTGCCGGCAAGTTTTAGCAGGGCATAGAGATGGGTATTGTGGCTGTGAACTCCACCATCGGAAAGAAGCCCCATCAAATGCAGGGAGGAACCTCTGTCCCGAACCCTTTCCATCGTCTCCATTAAAGTATTGTTGCTAAAAAAACTTCCATCCTCAATGGCTCTGCTGATGCGCAGTATATCCTGGTACACGATTCTTCCGGCACCCAGGTTTAAATGCCCGACCTCGGAATTGCCCATCTGGTTAGCGGGCAGCCCAACCGCTTCCCCACTGGCGGCAAGACGGGTAAAAGGATATGTGCGAGTGTAATAATCAATATTAGGAGTCCGGGCCATCTTTATAGCGTTTCCATAACCGTCATCGCTTAATCCCCAACCATCCATAATAATGAGCACCAATAAACTCTCTCCCAAGTCGGGCAATTTTTATCCTCTCCTTTTGCTGAAAACAGCCTGAACCATTTCTGTCAGTAGTTTTTCCTGTAAACTACTCCCACCGATAAGAGCACCGTCAATATCGGGTTTCCCGGTAAAATCAAGAATATTATCGGGATTGACGCTTCCTCCATACAAAATACGGATTTTTTCTGCAGCATCGCCCCACAACTCCCGAAGCAATCCCCGGATGTATCCTGCTACTTTGGAAGCCGTCTCACTTGTTGCCGGAGTACCTGTCCCGATGGCCCAAACCGGCTCATAGGCCACCACCAGCATTGGCATTACATCCCGGTTGAGAGAAAGCTCCTCCAGAGCTAAAAAAAGCTGCTCTTTTAATACTTTCTCTGTTTCTCCATTATTGAATTGATCCCAGTTCTCTCCTATGCAGAGAATAGGAGAAAGACCGTAAGTAAAAGCAGCGGCCACCTTTTTCCGTACCATTCGATCGCTTTCTCCAAAAAAGTTTCTCCGTTCAGAATGACCTATTATTACGTATTTTATCCCCAACTCCTGCAGCATCAGAGGAGAAATTTCGCCTGTATATGCACCCTCTTTTTCCCAGTGCATATTTTGAGCTCCCAGGCTCAGCGAAGTGTTTTTCACGAGACGGGAAAGATCCGCCAGGGAAATAAACGGAGGACAGATGACCATTTCCACGTCGCTGACATTTTCAACCTTTGCGGGAAAATGGCTGAGGAATTGTACCGCTTGCGATAACGTTTTATACATTTTCCAGTTGGCTACCACCATCGGGTCTCTCATGCCCTCTTAATACTCCTCCCGTATTAATATATTGCCTCACTTTTTTCCCGGAGAGCTTCCAGGCCGGGAAGAGTTTTTCCCTCCCAGAATTTAAGGACCGCTCCGCCTCCGGTAGACAGGTGTGTAAACTTTTCTGCAATATCCAGATCTTGTAAGGCGGCCACAATATCCCCTCCGCCGATAATAGATTCAGCCTTTGAAAAGGCTATAGCCCTGGCGACCTCCTCAGTTCCCTTGTTGAAAGGCGGAAACTCGTAAGCGCCCAGGGGCCCGTTCCAGATTACTGTTCTCGAAGCAACGATAGTATCTTTAAAAAGCTGAACCGTCTGCGGACCAAGGTCTACGGCACTCCATCCCTCCGGGATCTCTTTTGTGCCCGCTACTCGAAAAGTTGCTCCGGAGCGGAGTTCTTCAGTAATAATCACATCTAAAGGAAACAGTATTTTCGCCTTTTTACTTCCGGAATCTTGCAAGATTTCTTCAGCAACTCCCAGCTTATCTTCTTCATAAAGGGATCTGCCCATTGAAAAGCCCTGTGCCCGTAAAAATGTGTTGGCCATTGCACCTCCCAGCAAAAGATAATCGGCCTGTTCCATGAAAAAACGAATCACACCGATTTTATCAGCGACTTTCTTCCCTCCGAGAATGGCGGTTACCGGGCGAGAAGGATTTTCCCGGCTTTTAGACAGGTAAAGAAGCTCTCTGTCCATCAGCAGACCGGCAACAGCAGGTAAAAAAGCAGAGATCCCGCAATTGGAAGCATGGGCCCGGTGAGCAGTCCCAAAGGCATCGTTGACAAAAAGATCAGCCATACGGGCATAGGCCGCTGCCAGATCGGGATCGTTTTTTTCTTCTCCGGGTTCAAAGCGAAGGTTTTCCAGAAGAAGCACGCCCTCTGAAGGCAGGCTGTCTATAGCTTTTTCAACCTCGGAACCCACCACTTCCCGGACTGAGAACACTTCCCGGCCCAGAAGCCGGGAGAGCTGCTTCACAACCGGAGCCATACGGAGTTCTTCGACTACTTTTCCCTTGGGCCGCCCCAGGTGAGAAGCCAGGATCAGTCGTGCTCCTTTCTCCAGAAGATATTTAATGGTGGGAAGTGAAGCGCGAATCTTAAAGTCATCCAGCACTTCGCCTTTGGAAGAAAGGGGAACATTGAAATCCACTCTCAGGAAGACTTTCTTCCCTTCCACAGAAACATCTTTGACAGTTAACTTGGACAAGATATCATTCCACTCCTCTGCTTATTTTAAACCTCTTTCAGCCATATAAGCGGCCAGGTCGAGCACTCTCATGGAATAGCCCCACTCATTGTCATACCACGCCAGCACCTTTACCATTTTCTCATCCATTACCATGGTTGAAAGGCCATCAACTATGCCGGAACAATTATTCTGCTTGAAATCAACGGAAACAAGAGGTTCGTAGGAAATGCCCAGATATCTGCCCAGTTCACCGCGGGAGGCTTCCTCAAAAGCGGCATTAATTTCTTCAGCAGTCGCACTTTTTTCAACTTCCGCCACCAAATCAACAAGGGAAACAGTAAACGTTGGAACCCGTACTGCTATACCGTTAATACGTCCCTGAAGAGCCGGTAAAACAAGCCCCACATTGCGGGCTGCTCCTGTAGTAGTTGGAATCATAGATACTGCGGCAGCCCTGGCCCGTCGGAAATCATTATGCGTAATATCCAGGATTTTCTGGTCATTGGTATAAGAATGGATTGTCGTCATTAAGGCACGCTTTATTCCAGTTTTTTCATGTAAAACTTTCGCCACGACAGCCAGACAATTGGTTGTACAGGAAGCGTTGGAAACAACGAAATGTTTACGGGGATCGTAGTCGCTCTCATTGACGCCCATGACAACAGTCAACCCTACTCCTTTACCCGGAGCGGTAATAATAACACGCTTTGCCCCTCTGCTCAGGTGAATCTCCGCCTTTTCCTGCCGGTTAAAAGCGCCTGTAGCCTCCAGAACAATATCTGCACCCGTGTCCGCCCAGTCCAGCAAAGCCGGGTCTCTTTGGGCCAGGATCTTAATCCGACGCCCGTCAATAATCAAATTCTGACCCTCTGCCTTTACCTCCGCTTCCAGGGTGCCGTACACGGTATCGTACTTGAGCAGGTGGGCCAGCAGCTTGGGATCGCGAATACTGTTTATCGCCACGACCTCTACATCTGGATGCCGCAAAGAAGCCCTCAAACAAGCTTTTGCCACTCTGCCAAAACCATTAATTCCCACTTTCACCGTCATTAACTCTCCGCCTCCCTTAATATTCTTCTTTTATCGCTTCTTATACAAAAAAGTTGTAACTGTTCAAATTAAAGCAGGACGACGGTTACATTGCACTTCCCATTTTTCAACTTGAACAGTTACAAAAACATTCCTCTTTGGTATGCCGACACAAAACCTCTTATTCATCGGATTCTCCATTCCCGGAAATTGCTATAATTCTTCTGGCAGCTCCCTCGTCCAGCACCAGGATGTCACGGGGATGATTCCCCACTATGGCAATAATAGCTTCGGCTTTTCTCCTGCCTCCGGCAACCACAATAACATGTTTGACACACTTGTTTAGATTTTCCAGATATAGCCCCAGCCCGGGTATTCGTTCCACTATCTCTCCCCTGGCGTTGAAAAAAAGGCCAAAAACTTCTCCCACCGCCCCTTTACTTTCCAACGTTTTAATTTCCTCTGGAGTTGCATTTCTGCAGCGGGCCATTTCATCCGCAGTACCAATCCCGTGGAGTAAAACTTTTGCCGAGTTGATCATCGCAAGAATCTCTTGGATTTTTTCGTCTTTCATCACTATCTGCAATGCTTCTTTTCCTAAAGAATCAGGAAGATGAAGCAAACGATAACGTGCTTTTAATTTTTGTGCGACTCTGGCCGCAATAATATTGGCCTGATAATCAACCACTTCCCCCAGGCCTCCCCTGGCCGGAACTACTTCTATTCCTGCTGGTGCCGGCCCTTCAGGAAGCATATCGGCAACAGCCGCACAGGATGTTCCCCCGGAAACTGCCAGTATCATCTCCGGCTTAAGACATTCCTTCAGAATCTTTGCGGCAGCCCGGCCCATCTCCAAAAGAACAACCTCGTCATTTTCCATGTTACCCGGAACAACCAAAACCCTGTTTACCTTTAATAACTTGAGAAGCTTTTCTTCCAGCGAGGTCAGACCCAGCAGAGATTTTAAGGAAGGCGTAATGGCAGTAACCAGCAATTTCCCGGAAGGAGTAAGAGAAATGCCCTGCTGTTCTACGGTCAGCAAGCCCTGTTCTCGTAAAAGTTTAACTTCCCTGCGTAAAACCTTTTCTCCTAACTGAAAATAGGCCGCCAGTGAACGACGGCCTATAGGAGCAGAATAATAAAGTTTTCTCAGCAATTGATAACGCTTTACCAAAAGCTCAGAAAGTTCCGGAACAATAAGGTTTAGATACTCTTTTTGAAGTCCTAATATCATTAATATCACAACTCCTAGGACTATTATACAACAAAAAATGGGTCCAAAAAAGTCCCGCATGGTCCTTTTTTAGCCCATTTTCCCTGTGCACGCTCCTTAATCCTGGAGAAAAACAATTTTTTCTTCTTTTTAGCACGCACACTTGCCGTTGCGTTATAAAACCCGTCTCCTTTTAAAAGAAGGCGGAATACTCATCTCCTTCCGATACTTGGTAATCGTTCTCCGTGAAACATTAATGCCCTCTGCTTTAAGCAGAGCCTGTATTTTCTGGTCACTATAAGGAGAAGTCGGGTTTTCATCCTGAATCAACTCTTTAAGGTAGGTTTTAATACTCAGTACCGAGTAAACATTTCCCTCTGTACCACAAAGCCCATTGGAAAAGAAAAACTTTAGAGGATAAAGCCCCCGGGGAGTCTGCACATATTTGTTGGCAGTAGCCCGGCAAACAGTGGATTCATGCATTTCCAGAAGTTCGGCAACTTCTTTAAGGGTTAGAGGTTTTAAATAATGAATACCGCTATCTAAAAATTCTTCCTGAATACGAACAATTTCCTTGGTCACTCTGTACAGGGTAATACGCCTCTGTTCGATACTCCGCATTAACCACAGGGCACTGTCAAGGCACTTTTTAATAAAACCCTGCACGCTTTCCTCGCCACCCCGCAGGAAAAGACTGCGGTAATATGGATTAATACAGAGATTGGGGATATTATCGTTAATGGTAATATGATATTCTCCATCAATCTTTTCCACCAGGACATCGGGGACAATATACCGAACTTTTTCGGCTCCGCCCAGGCAAGCTCCCGGTTTAGGGTTCAGTGTACGAATAAAATCAAGCAATTTCTGAAGTTCTTTTAAGGAAATGCCCATTTCACGAGAAATAAAGCGATATTTTCCCCCGGCAATCTCCTTCAAATATTTCTGTACCAGCGTTATGGCCAGAGGAGGAGTATCAGCTCTGGCCTTCATTTGGATAAGCAGACATTCTTCAAGATTCCTGGCGCCGACTCCCGATGGTTCGAAAGTCTGAATAATTCGCAGCGCACTAAGCATCTTTTCTTTGGGTACCTGCAGATAACGGGCGTGTTCGCCAAGTTCTCCCTGCAGATAACCATAAGAATCCAGATTACCGATTAAGTATTCTCCAATAGTAAAAATTTTTTTATCAAGAGTGGAAATTTGCAATTGAAAAAGCAACTGTTCAGCTAAATTCTTATCGCTAAAACTATATCGATCGATGGGAGCGGGTTCCTGCTCGGTCCGGACTGCACTTTTCCTCTCATGGGAATAAACCGCCTCATCGCTGAAATATTCACCCCAATCAAAAGAATCGTCTCGGGAAAGAAATTCCGTATCTTCTCCGTTTTCAATGCTTTTATCTTCGTTTTCCTGCGCGGTTTCTTGTTCCTGGATATCCAGGAGAGGATTATTAACCATTTCATCCTGAATAAAATCCTGCAGTTCGGGTGTTGAGAATTGTAAAAGGGCAATAGCCTGCTGAAGCGCCGGTGTCATAACCAGCTTTTGAGACTGCTCAACAATTAATTCAAAATTAATTGTCATCCATCCCTTACCTCCCCACCTATATTTATTTATTAAACATAATCTTAAAAATTCCTGCTTTTTAAGGGAAGTTACGCTGCTCTTGTTTTTTTATTTTCCGGGCCAGGTCGTTCAGCCGACGAAAACGATGATTAATAGTCGATTTGGAAAGGGAAGGCTCGGCAAGTTCTCCAAGTTCTTTGAAAGTTGCCTCGGGAAAAGCTAAACGCAACTGTGCGACCTCACGCAGCGAGGAAGGAATATTTCCCAGCCCTATTGTTTCCTGGATAAGACGAATATTTTGGATCTGGTCCTGAGAAGCAAAAATAGTTTTTGTCAAATTGGCAGTTTCGCAATTAACCAATCTGTTGATCTTATTGCGTACCCCTTTCACAACCCGGATGTTTTCAAAGTTTAAAAGGCCTCTATGTGCAGCAATAATTCTTAAAAAATCTCCAATTTTTTCTGCGCCTTTTAAATACAGAACAAAGTCGCTCTTACGCTGGAAATAACGAATTTCTATATTAAAATAACTGAGAAGCCGGGCGATCTCTTCAGCATACGATTCATATGGTACAACCATTTCCATGTGGTATTCCCTTTCAGGATTGGTTAAAGAACCGCCGGCAAGAAATATGCCCCGCAGATATGCCCTGCGGCAGCATATATCCTGTAACCCCTTTCTTCTTTTTCCTGTTGACTCAGCAGCCTTCGTCTTCCCGCACGCAGGGGAAAAAAAATCCAAATCCCGGAGAATTTTAGAAACATTATCTTCCCCGGACACCTGGATAAGAAAGCTATTCTTCTTCTTTTTCTGCAGGCGGTTTTTGTGGCAGGTTAAAACCCCCGGAGTTATTTTATAAGCATGTTTTAAAAGCAAAAAAAGGCGCCGGGCGACCGGGGCATACTCTGTATGGATAAGGATCTTCCGAGTATTTACGCCAATTTCCAAAAAGCCGTTTACCTGCAAAAACGCCTTTACTTCTGCCCGGGAACAACAACTCTTAGCCAACGGACTACGAGCCAGTTCGTTTTTAACCTTCAGGGCAAAGGAAAGCATCCTTTGGTCACTCTCCTAAGTATTTATACTTTTTTAATATCCCGGTGTTCTATGCGGACCTGGTATTTTTTTTCGTTCAGGGTACGGGCCAGTTCATTGGTAAGAGCTACCGAGCGGTGTTTCCCGCCGGTACAGCCGATAGCAATGGAAAGCTGTGGTTTTCCCTCTTTTACATAGCAGGGAAGCAAAAAAGAGACCAGATCTGTCAGTTTTTGAAAAAAGCGGTGGGTAATGGCCCATTTCCAGAGGTAATTCTGGACCTGCAGGTCATTTCCGTCTAAAGCGCGGAGAGAATCGACATAATATGGGTTAGGAAGAAAGCGGACATCAAATACCAGATCGGCATCAAGAGGCAACCCGTATTTATAGCCAAAAGAGAGCACGGTTACCAGAATAGTTCTTTCCCAGGATCCCGGAGCATAAAGTCGGTTAATTTTTTCTTTTAGTTCGGCAGGAGCCAGGTCTGAGGTATCCACAATCACATCGGCTTTTCCCCGGATATCCTCAAGAAGCGATTTTTCTTCCCGGATTGCTTCAACAATACTTCCTCTTTCCGCCAGAGGATGGCGCCGCCGTGTTTCTTTAAAACGCCTGATTAAGACTTCTTCTGTGGCTTCCAAAAAAAGAATTTCATAATTAAAGCCCATATCTTCGAGGCGATCCAGCGCTTCAAAAAGGCCGTTAAAAAGCTCCCCGCCCCTGATGTCACAGACCAGGGCAACAAGCTTAATCTTCCCTTCGGACTGTATACACAGCTCGGCAAATTTGGGGATCAACGCCGGTGGAAGATTATCCATAGAAAAAAAGCCAAGATCTTCAAAACTGTGCAGTGCCCCACTCTTCCCGGCGCCGGAAAAACCCGTAATCAGAATAAATCTCCTCTCCCGCATGGCAAATTACCAACTCTCCACAAAAGATATCTTGCCGGTCAATATATATTTATTCAAACTGTGTTAAACATCTGCCTCTCTGAAACGTCTTTTACCACGGCTTTTTAAAAAGGCTTTCAGCCGGCCAAGATCCGCGTTCAAGATCCGTTCCGGAGAAATACCTGCTTCAGCAGCCAGTTTCAAAGCCCGCTCACTGCTGCCTACCTTTACGGCCACATGGGCATCGCTGTTCAGAGCAACAATTCCGTCAAACCGCCGAACCTCACGTGCTATCTCCATGCACCCCGTCATACTTCCCCGTCGCGTAATAAAAGAACTGTTGTTAATTTCCAGCACTTTCCCTCTCTTTATAGCTTCTCTCACAACAGCTTCTTCATCAATGGCAAAATCAGGATTACCGGGATGTACAATGCCATCCACATAGGGATTGGCCAGAGCGTTAAGAACAGCTTCCGTATTAATGATTTTACCAGCCGGCTGCAGGCAGGCAATATGAAGACCGGCCCAGACCAGATCCAGCCTTTGAAGATAATCATCCGGCAGATCCAGGGAGCCGTCCCTATCAATAATGTTTGCCTCAATCCCCCGCAGGATCTCTACATCCCTTTCTTTTTCCGGCAGACTGGACAGATTTCCAAAGTAATAGCGGTGAGGTCCTCCAGGCATGGCCGGCCCGTGATCAGTTAAGGCCACCGCCTGAAGCCCTTTCTGCGCAGCAGCTTCTACAATCTCCGCATAGGTACTGTAGGCATGTCCACTGGCAATAGTATGGATATGGAGATCGGCAATCAGCTTAATTCTTTGCACATTAACCCCCTCCATAATCTGCAGATAATGAAAAAGGAAATGATGAAGTATTTAATTAGTTAAAGAATATATTTTTCGAGGAAAAGGGCTACCCCGTCTTCGGTATTAGTCTCGACAATAACGTCAGCCGCCTGCTGAACATCCAAGGGAGCATTACCCATGGCCACGCCCATACCCGCGTATTGCAGCATATCAATATCATTATAACTGTCCCCGATCGCAATAACCTGGCTGGATGACAGGTTTTCCCTCTCCGTCAGAAATTTTAAAGCCTGACCTTTTGTGGCCTCCCTGTGGGTAATTTCCAAAAAATCAGGACGTGACTGCAAAACAGAAAGCTCGGAAGCGTATTTTCCCTGGAAGATTTTTTGCAGTTCCTGGAGGCGACGGCTTTCACGATTAATCACCGACAGCTTTGTGGGTTCATCCTGTACCTGCTCCAGAAAATCGGCCAGCTCTCCCACCACTTCCAGGGGAATTGAAGCAATCCACTGATAATAACGGGTATTTTCATTCTCTTCCTTAACATAAAGCTTGTCGTTCAGATAAAGATTAAAATGAAAACCTTCAGCTTCACCAAAACGAAGTATTTCTAATGCAAACTTCTTCGGAACTTTCCGCTGCCTGAGAACTCTTTTCGCACCTGAAGCCTCTTTAACCAGCGCCCCGTGATAGGTAATAAGGGGCAGTTCAACTCCCAGTTTATCAGCATAAGGAAGAGCTGAGCGGAACATACGTCCGGTGGCTATTGTTATCATAATACCCTGCTTAGCTGCTTCTTCCAGCGCTTTCATGTTGCGGGAGGAAATTTCAAAACTTTCGTCAAGTAGCGTGTCATCGAGATCAAGTGCCAGTAGTTTATAGTCCATCTTTTCCCTCTTGGTTTCTCTCTTTGAGTATATCAAAAATATAATGGGTACTATTAGCTTACAGGTAAAAACGCTCGATGTCAATATCGTCGCGTGTATCACCCTATGTATCGTCACCCTATGTATCGTCACCGGGTAGCAGCCCTGGGATTGCGCTCAGAATTGACCGCAGACATTTCTATAGCTCGCCTCAAGCTTCCGGCCGCCTACCCGGCAAATCGCCCGTCCTGGGCGGTGCCGGCCCCCGGCTTCCCTGCCGGGGGGACTGCCTTTCGCTCTCGTCTCGCCATGAATTGTTGCTGCTGTCAATAACTCGCTCCATCATCAG
>CAYQQF010000010.1:0-20511 GCA_964419485.1 uncultured Dethiobacter sp. | reverse complement strand
CTGTAGAAGAACAGACTGCAACAATGGAAGAGATCTCCGGTGCTGCAAATGAGCAGCAAGGCCTGGTAGAAGAACTGGAGCAAGCACTGGGCAGGTTTAAATATTAAAAATGCAGGAAAAGAATTTATACAGAAAGCCCTGTCTTCTATGGCAGGGCTTTTTACAGAAAATAGATTTTTTTTCCTTCTTTTGCAGGATTTAGAACTAAACGCGGAGAACATGCTAGTTAATTCAGTATAACAGCAAAAACAGGGGGAAAACCATGCATATTTTTATTGTGTATGCTCATCCAAGTGAAAAATCATTTACCCATGAGATCCTTGAAACATTTATCAAAGGTTTAAATGAAGCGTTTCATACATATGAAATTTCCGATTTGTATAAAATGGATTTCAGGTCAGATATGGATTTACATGAATATGAGAGAGAATCAGGCCGCAATAAGCTAAGATCTGTTCCGGACGACGTGAAAGAAGAACAGGATAAAATAGACAGGGCTGATGTTCTGGTTTTTATTTATCCTGTATGGTGGAGCGATTGTCCTGCAAAATTAAAAGGATGGTTTGATCGAATCTATACGTTAGGTTATGCCTATTCGTTTGAAAATGGGGAACGTACCGGATCAAAGATTAAAGTAAAAAAAACATTAATTCTTTGCCCGGCAGGACATCCTGTCGAGCACTTAGAAAAAATTGGCATTGCAGAAAGTATGAGAACAATTATGATAAAGGACAGGCTTTTTAATGTTGGCATCAAAAAAGCTAAAATGGTTATTTTGGGCGGAATGACATTAAACAATCCGAAAGTACGTAAAGAAAATTTACAAAGCGCTTTTAATTTCGGTAAAAATATTAGCGGTATTTGGTAAGCTCTCTTGAGGCCTCATAAATTTTGATTTTACTAAGACCCTGCTTAATTATTTCTAGAGCAGTTTGCGGCGCAGCTCTTCAGGAGTCCTGATGGATAAATAAGCAAGTGGAATGTCAAAAACAGTCTTTGCCCCAATTTGCCCTTCACGGTTTAAGCGATAGACTGCCCGCGCATAAGCTGTCAGGACGCCCGCAGTAAATTCCGGATTACTTTCCAGTTTGAGCGAGAACTCCATTATTTGTTTTTTTACGGCATATCCCTCAGCCGTCAGGCCGCTGCGAATAACAAAGCCTCCATGGGGCATATGGGTATGATTTTTTGTGAATTCTTCATCAGTAATAAACGTAACGCTGGTTTCATACCCGGCAAAATAATTAGGAATGGATTTTATGGCATGAGAAATTTTTTCTTTATCCGCACCCTCTTCGGGTACCACGAAGCACTCCCGGGTGTGCTTCTCTCCTGTGGTTAAAGAAGGAGTTTCACCGTTTCTCACTTTTCTTAGCGTCGCTTCCACCGGAACAGTATACTGGACTGCTTTTTGAACGCCTTCTATTCTTCTGACAGCATCGGAGTGACCCTGGCTGACACCCTTTCCCCAAAATGTATACTCCTGCCCCCGGGGCAAAACTGCCTCAAACAACATTCTGCTCATGGAAAACAGTCCTGGATCCCAGCCTATGCTGATGGCTGCAGTTTTTCCGCCTGCCGTGGCGGAATCGTTGACTGCAGCAAAGTAACCGGGTATTTCAGCATGTGTATCAAAGCTGTCCACAGTGTTAAAGAGTCTGGAAAAATGCGGTCCCTGTTGCGGCAGATCCGTAGCTGACCCGCCGCATAAAATCATTACATCGATATCTTCAACGAACTCTTTGGCCTTATCTAGATGAAAGACCTTTACGCGTTTGTCCTCAATTTTTACCATATCCGGATTACGCCTGGTAAAAACGGCTGCAAGCTTCATATCCGGATTTTGTTTGATCGCTCTTTCAACACCCCGACCCAAATTTCCATACCCGACAATGCCCACATTAATATCCATATTAACCCCCCGTTATCCAACCTAGAAAACATTTTAGTGCTTAAGATATATTTTCTTACTTCTATCCGGTTTCCATCACAGGTAAGATAATACTACATTAACAAATGAACTGCAAATAACTTTTTTTAAAATTTACTGATTGTTAAATACCCAGAATTAATGAACTTAATTGATGATCGCTGAAGTCGACAAAGGACTGCCCAACTATTAAAAAAATTTTCAGAAATAAAAGGAAATAAGAATATTAAATAGAACTAAAAATAGTATAAAACGAAGTAGAGAACATAGGTATAATTTTTTTGGCATAACTTGCATTCAAGCATACAGAAATTCAAGAATGCCGCACTTTTGTCTAAATTAATTGATTATGGCAGGAAAGAAGGAAAGGAGGATTGATCAGATGACAGACTAGTTTCTTTTTTGGAAAGGCCGATTAAATTATGCGAGGGGGAATTAGTAATGAATAAAAAGCTGTTCAGTTTCATGCTTATCCTGTTACTTGTTATTGGTTTGTGTGCAGGATGTCAGGCTCCTGCGGCAGATGTTGAGCCGGCGGAAGAAGCGGAACCGGTCGCCGAACCGGTCGTGATGAAAATTGGGCATAGTCACCCGCCGGAAACGGCCCGTCATCAGTCTTTGCTTGAATTTAAGAAGATGGTAGAAGAAGAAACTGCCGGGGCTGTACTGGTTGAGATATATGATTCAGGCCAGCTTGGTTCAGAAGCTGAAATGATGGAACAAGTAAAAATGGGCACTATACAGGGTACAAGAGGCGGTTCCTTTGAAGACGCAGCTCCCGAAATTCTCATCTACACGATGCCTTTCTTATTTGAAGATTTGGAAGGTATCCAGAAGATAACCCTGGGTGAAATTGGCGAAAGAATAGCGGAAAACTCCAAAAAGAACGGTGTAATAATCCTTGCAACCGGCGATGCAGGCGGATTTCGGCATATTTCTAACAATGTTCGCCCTATCACTTGTCCGGAGGACATGAAGGGTCTGAAACTTAGAACCCCACCCATTGAAAGTATTATTAAAACCATGGAGGCACTTGGAGCCAACCCCGTTTCTATTCCCTATGGTGAAACCTATATGGCCTTAAAACAGGGAGTGGCTGACGGTCAGGAGAATCCTTATACCAATATTGCATCAATGAAATTTTATGAGGTTCAAAAATATCTCACGGTAATAAACTACCAGTTCCATCCCGATCCTTTCTTTGTAAGCCTTGATTGGTATAATACACTGACTCCTGAAATACAGGATATTCTCAGGCAGGCATCAATCGAGATGTGCAAAATTAGTGACGAGCTGATGAAGCAGGATAGCGTAAATGCTTATGAAGTGATCAAAGATCATATGGAAATATACGAATTGTCAGCGGAAGAAAGGCAGGTATTTATTGACGCGGTTCAGCCTGTATATGACTACTATATTGAACAGGGACTGTTTACCTGGGAGGATATAGAAGAAATCAGGAGTACTATCGAGTAGCTGCTGCGGTTAATAAAGGGTGCTTGAACCCAAGCACCCTTTATTAACAAATTTTTACCAAGTCCTTTGTTTTCCCGGTTGCTTATTAATTAGGAGAGAGGAGCTAACTATGGATTTAAGATATGGTGCAAATCAGCTTGATGCAAGAAAATATGACACGGAGAAATTGAGAAAAGAGTTTCTTATTGAAAAATTATTTGCAGCAGACGACGTGCTTTCAACATACTCTCACGTTGACCGGATAATAGTGATGGGGGCTATGCCGGTATCCCGGGCTATAAGCCTTGAGGAAAAAATAGAATGCAGGAAAAATCTTGGGGTCGATTATTTTCTTGAGCGCCGTGAACTGGGGATTATTAATCTAGGCGGTTCCGGCAGAGTGATAGTTGATAAAGAGGAGTATAAGCTGGAAAAATTAAATGGATTATATATCGGCAAAGATTGCAGGGATATAAAATTTCAAAGTGACAATCCGGCAAATCCTGCGAAATTTTATATGTGTTCTTCACCCGCGCACAAGAAATATGAAACAAAGCTGATTACACTTGAAATTGCTAACAAGGTAGAGCTGGGGGATTTTGCCACGTCAAACAAACGCATCTTATACCAGTTGATTCATCCTGATGTTCTCCAAACATGCCAGTTATCGATGGGCTGTACGGTTCTTGATACCGGGTGTGTATGGAATACGATGCCCTGTCACACCCACGAGAGGAGAATGGAAGTATATATGTACTTTAATCTTGCTGAAGATAACGTAGTCTTTCATTTCATGGGTGAACCACAGCAGATCCGTACTATTGTCGTGCAAAATGAGCAGGCGATAATCTCTCCAAGCTGGTCGATACACTGTGGTTGCGGGACCGGCAACTATGCCTTTATCTGGGCAATGGCAGGAGAAAACAGAACCTTTACCGATATGGATAATATTAAAATCAGTGATTTGCGTTAAGTTACAGTGAGTAGCCAGAATAGGGGAGCAGTTTAAGAAGGTGAGAATGATGACAAGATTAATGAATTGCCTGAGCCGATTCCTGTACTGGTTGTGTATACTGGTAATGGCTGCCATGGCCTCAATGGTAATTACATCGGTGGCTTTACGATATTTTCTGCGTATAACCTATGTATGGTCTGAAGAAGCCATTACCATGCTTTTCATCGCAACTACCTATTTCGGGGCGATACTTGGTGTTAAGGAAAATGAACATATTAGTGTTGATTACCTTCTTGAAGCAGTACCCAAAGGTGTCAGAAACATTTTAAAGATCATCATAATTATTATTGTCATACTTGTACAGGTCGTGCTATTTAAATACAGTTTAACTTGGATTGAAAAGGTCGGCAATGTACTAACGCCCGGCCTGAGAGTGCCTATCAGGTATTTTTATTATTTGATGCCCTTTTCCTCCATTTTGATCATAATTTACGAGCTGTTTCAGCTCAGATGCCATCTGCCGGGAAAACCGTTTGCGCAAAACCGGGATTGGCTGAACGAAAAAAATTTAGATGCTTGAGTATGTTTGCTGGAGGTTTAACAGATGGGGGTCTTTGTCTTATTTTCTTTATTTCTGTTATTTATCTTTATAGGTGTTCCGATAAGTTTTGCCCTGGGGGCTTCAAGCATTATCTATCTTGTCTTTTCCAACCCTGATTTTATCGGTATGCTGCCCCAGCGTATCTGGTCCGGAACCAACTCGTATATAATGATTGCCCTTCCTCTGTTTATACTGGCCGGAGAGTTGATGAATGCGGGTGGGATAACCAAGAGGATTGTTAATTTCTGTCTTTACCTGATTAAACCCATCAAAGGTGGTCTTGGAGAAGTAAATGTTATTGCCAGCATGATATTCGGAGGAATATCCGGTTCTTCGGTAGCGGATACTTCGGCAATAGGTTCATTACTGATTCCCCAGATGGTGGAGAAGGGTTACAGCAAAGAGTTTTCCACCGGTGTAACGGTTGCCTCTTCTACCATGGGAATGATTATCCCCCCCAGTATACCCATGCTTATGTATTGCATGATATCGGGCGTATCGGTAGCCGGACTTTTCCTTGCCGGGGTTATTCCCGGACTATTGATCGGGATATTCCAACTCATACTCTCATATACAATAAGCAAGAAAAAGAATTACTATGTGGATGCCGAAAAGTTTAAAATAAGTGACTTTTTCAATACTGCCAGAGACAGCATTCTTGCCGTTCTTATGCCGCTTACAATAGTCATATCCATTTCTTTTGGTATAGCTACGGCAACAGAATCGGCAGGGGTTGCAGTTTTGTATGCGCTTCTGCTCGGTTTTTTCGTTTACAAACAACTTAAGCTTAAGAGATTGCCCCAAATTCTCCTCAGAACAGTAATGTCTTCCAGTGCCGTGATGCTGGTTATCGGTTTTTCGATGATTTTCAGCTGGATACTGGCCATGGAACAGTTTTCGGTTAAGGTAGCCGATTTCTTTATTGGAATGGATGTGGGCAGGGTATGGATATTGCTTATGCTGGACTTGTTGATTCTTTTTATCGGGATGTTTCTGGATGTCAGCCCTGCACTGCTGCTGGTAACGCCGGTATTTATACCTGTTATGCAGGCTCTTAACGTAGATTTGCTCCATTTTGGAGCCATTATGATTATTGGACTGGCCATGGGGCTGGTAACACCGCCGCTGGGGATGTGTCTGAATGCCGCCAATAAAATCTGTAGAATGCCGATTATGAATATATTTTGGAGTGCAGCTCCATTTTTGTTATGCAACTTAATTGTTCTGCTTCTGGTGACTTTTGTCCCGGCGCTTTCTCTTTGGTTGCCGGGCTTGATAACCAAATGACGATACCGTATTAAAGGTATTGTACTGTTGTCTTGCTCTGCTGCCGGAATGTTTTTTTTCACGGGTTTGCTTGAAGATATTTTCATAATTAAGAAGAAGGAATTAAAAGCCCCTCTGTGGAAGTATTAATTTGGCATATCCGGTTGAAGAATATGCCGGATTTTGTAAAAATGTTGAGCAAAAGGGAGAAAAGAATTGTACATTGGAAGTGTACAATATTTTTTGCCAGAGCTAGAATACAAGTATACAGGTGTTTAAGCTTTTTAGCAAAACATATTTTTTTCATCAAAGCAAGAGAAGAAATTATTTAGGCGGTGTTTAAATGACGGATTCATATTTTAAAGGCATGAATAATAATGATGTTTATCTGGCTTTAAAGGAAGATATTATTAATTTAAGACTTGCTCCGGGTCAGTTGATAAGCGAGAATGAGATCGCAAAAAAATATAATGTTTCAAGAACTCCTGTAAAGACGGCCTTTTTAAAACTCAGCAGTGAAAAGTTTATTGAGATTGTTCCTCAAAAAGGTACCTATATCACTTTACTGGATATGGATCTAATAAAAGAATTAATTTATATGCGTACGGTTCTCGAAAGTACAGTAATAAAGGGTACTATAGGAGACATCAATGAGGAAACGATTAACAAGTTGGCCGATAATTTACAAAAACAGAAAGAGATCGTTGCCGGCGGCAAGGTGGAACCAAGTGAATTTTATAGTATAGACAGCCGGTTTCATGCCATTTTGTTTGATCATGCCGGTAAAGCAAGGTTGTGGAAGATAATACAGGAATTCCAGGTTTATTATACAAGATTTAGAATGCTGGATATAGTTGCACTGCGTTGCTTTGATATTTTATATGGCGAACACTGCGAGTTGTTTGACATTATTAAAAATGGCAGGATAGATAAGGTTGATGAGATGATCGATCGCCATCTCCATGGAAATATCAAAAGATTAGGCGACAGGATATATAAGGATCTGAAGGATTATTTCATTTAAGGTTGTGTTTTCAGGAAGGGATAACTTGTACAAGGGGGATTAAAATGATCTTAGATGATTTTAAACTCGATGGGAAGGTTGCTATCGTAACCGGCTGCAGAACAGGCCTGGGGCAGGGGATGGCTATCGCGCTCGCAGAGGCCGGGGCAGACATCGTTGGAGTTGGTTCTACCAATCTGGATGAAACAAAAGATCTGGTCGAAAAACTCGGCAGAAGATTTGTGGGGGTTCAGGCAAACCTTACGGATATGTCCTCTATTCCCAAGGTTGTTGATGCTGCAGTCAATTTGGGCCGGGTTGATATTCTCGTCAATAACGCGGGGATCATCCGGCGTGAAGATGCGATAAATTTTACAGAAAAAGATTGGGACGAAGTTATGAATATTAATGTGAAAATGGTATTCTTTCTCAGCCAGGCAGTGGCAAAAAAGTTTATCGAGCAGAACACCGGCGGGAAAATCATCAATATTGCCTCCATGCTTTCCTTCCAGGGCGGTATCAGGGTGCCTTCATATACGGCTTCAAAATCCGGTGTACTGGGCATAACAAGGCTTCTGGCCAATGAATGGGCCAGATATAATATAAACGTTAATGCCATTGCACCAGGATACATGGTAACGGATAATACCGCGGCTATAAGGGCTGACGAAGCAAGAAGCGCTGAAATTCTTAACAGGATTCCTGCGGGAAGATGGGGAACGCCCGACGAACTAAAAGGTCCGGATGTATTCCTTGCCTCTTCCTGTGCTGACTATGTAAACGGTTATACAATAGCGGTGGATGGGGGTTGGCTGGCGAGGTAATGGTGCAAGGTTTGCCGGCTGCAGAATGCTTCATCACGTATCGTGCTGTGGAGATGCTTGTACTGGTGTGCAGTTTAAAATCAATTAAGAATATCTGGTGAAGTGAGGGCTTTCCGATGAAACGGCTTCAATTAATTGCGGATATCATTAAAGTGGGTGTTGTAGCGGTTATCCGGGCAGACTCCAAAGAAAAGGGCTTTAAAATTGTCGAGGCAGTAAAAAAAGGCGGCATCAGAGTATTGGAAGTGACGATGACGGTCCCGGGAGCCGTTGATATTATTAAAGAAATATCCGATACATACAAAGATGATGATGATGTTATTATCGGTGCCGGAACTGTCCTGGATGCGGAAACGGCAAGAGCCTGCCATCTGGCCGGAGCCGCTTTTATTGTCAGTCCCAGCCTTAATATAGAGACCATCAAACTCTGCAATCGTTACCGGGTTCCGGTTATACCCGGTGCAATGACGGTGAAAGAAGCGTTGGAAGCCCTGGAATACGGGGTGGAGATTATCAAAATATTTCCCGGCAGCGCGTTTGGGCCGGCGATTGTCAGTGCCTTTAAAGGCCCTGTACCTCAGGGTAATTTTATGCCGACCGGGGGTGTGTCCCTGAATAATGTACAGGAATGGATTAAAGCCGGTGCAGTGGCAGTGGGAACAGGCAGTGAGCTAACGAAAGGCGCCGCCTCAGGTGATTATGATCTGGTGACGGAAACCGCAGCAAAAATTGTGGCCGCGGTAAAAAAAGCCAGAAACAGGGAGGCATAAGCATGGGCAGGATTGTAGCTTTTGGTGAAATCATGTTAAGATTGTCCCCCTTAAATTACGAAAGGTTTGTGCAATCCAAAGAATTTAACGTTGTGTACGGTGGTTGTGAAGCTAATGTTGCCGTTTCATTGGCAAATTACGGTAAGGATGTATCTTTTGTAACAAAGCTGCCGGCACATGAGCTAGGGCAGGCAGCTGTCAATGAGCTGCGCCGCTATGGTGTCGACACCTCCTTTATAACAAGGGGCGGAGACAGAATCGGCATTTATTTTTATGAAAAAGGCGCCTCGCAGCGACCCTCGAAAGTAATCTACGACCGGTCGAGTTCTGCAATGGCAGAAATAAAAAAAGAAGATTTTAATTGGCCGGAAATATTTAAGGAGGCAGAGTGGTTTCATTTTTCCGGAATCACGCCTGCCATCTCGGATAGTTGTGCAGAAATTACCCTCGACGCTGTCAAAGCGGCCAAAGAAGCGGGTGTAACCGTCAGTGTGGACTTAAATTACAGAAAAAAGCTCTGGAGCGGTGAAAAGGCCGCCAGGGTAATGGGCGAACTGGCCGCATATTGTGACCTTATGATTGCCAACGAAGAAGATGCCGAAAAAGTATTTGGGATCCAAAGCCCGGCAACCGATATTGTCGAAGGACGCCTGAGTGACGAAGGCTATCGGTACGTGGCCAAAGAACTGGCCGACCGCTTTCACCTGAACCTGATTGCCATTACGCTGAGAGAAAGTTATTCTGCTTCTACAAACGGTTGGTCCGCCATGATATATGATGGTTTCGCCTTCTATAAGTCGAAGAAATATACTGTTCAAATCGTGGATCGGGTGGGCGGCGGA
Source organism: uncultured Dethiobacter sp. (assembly GCA_964419485.1). GTDB lineage: Bacteria > Bacillota > Dethiobacteria > DTU022 > UBA8154 > DUNV01. Next base: position 10,865 of record CAYQQF010000010.1, on the reverse strand, counting down.
GACTCGTTTGCCGCCGGTCTAATTTTTGCCGTAGCTTCCGGCATGGACAACAAAACAGCATTGGAATTTGCCACAGCCGCATCTTGCTTAAAGCAGACAATTGAAGGTGATTTCAACCTTGTAGCAAAAGAAGAAGTCGATCTGTTAATGAAGGGAGATTCTTCCGGCCGGGTGCAAAGATAAGAAAAAATCATCCATAAGGGGTTAGGATGCCAGATGATCCGCAGATGTAGCGACGATGATTTTGAAGCAATTTTTGAGATTATTAACGATGCGGCACACGCCTATAAGGGTATTATTCCTGCCGGCTGCTGGAAGGAGCCCTATATGTCCGAGGCAGAATTGGCACAGGAGATCAAAGACGGAGTATTGTTTTGGGGGTATGAAAAAGACGGTCAATTGCTTGGAGTCATGGGTATGCAGGAAGTTCGTGATGTAACTCTGCTCAGGCATGCTTACGTAAAAACGCATCACAGGGGTAAAGGAATTGGGAGCAGGCTGCTTTTATTTCTCCGGGGACAAACGGAACGCCCAATTTTGATCGGGACCTGGGCCAATGCAGTTTGGGCTATTAGCTTCTATCAGCTTCACGGCTTTCGTTTGACAACCACTGAGGAGAAAAACAGACTCCTTCGCAAGTACTGGTCGATTCCTCCTCGCCAGGTGCGAACTTCGGTAGTGCTGGCTGAATTTAAGTGGTTTGGGGCGGAATTATGAAAGACCAACTGGTGTATAGAAAATATTACCGGTGCGCGACAGGATGCCGGAAGAAGCACGAGGGATGTTTAAAAATGACTTCTGAAAAGGGCGGTTCAAATCGAAAAGGATAATAATTGTTATAAAGTAATGCTTATGACGAGCAGAAAAGAAGAAAGTACATTGCGTTTTTATGAAAAAGCAGGCTTTAATAAAGGAGAAAAAATTGCATTTATTATGAGGATATAAACAAACGAAAAGCTGTGGAAGAATTGAGTATTCTAAGTGCAGGTTTTTTTCAAAGCTTAACAGGCATATATATTAATTACTTGCTGAATATCGCCGATGTACTCAAAAAGTAAGTATATGTGTATTGGCCTTATTTTTTCTGGTTGTTTTTCTCTATGCCGAAACACTCCCCATGGTTCTTTTGCTTCACTACTATTTTAAACAGGAGGTAATTATAATGAAGGATTATTCAAAAGTAAAGGTTGTGACGAGAGTTGTTGCTGCCCTTATTGACGGAGTGATTTCATATGTTATAAGTTTTATTCCGGTGGTCGGTGCTATTATCGGTGCTGTTTACATGTTATTAAAAGACGGTTTATTTGAAGGACAAAGCGTTGGCAAAAAAGTCATGAATATTCAGGTGATCACGGAACACGGCATTAAGGCTGATTTTGGCGCATCTGCCAGACGAAATGTAATTTTTGCCCTGCCAATTATCATCATGATCATTCCTGTAATCGGCTGGATTCTGGCTCCTATTATCTCTGTAATAATTCTTGTCGTTGAGTTTATGAAAATTTTGAACGAGCCCAAGGGGCGCCGGATTGGTGATACATGGGCAGGTACTCAGGTTATTGAATTTAAGGGATTTGCCCAAGAGGAAACGGATGAGATGATAGCGCCGGCTCAGGAGGAAACATCCGAGGTCCAGATAACTGAGCAAGATTAAATGACAGGTAACGTGGGGACGGGGTGTTGACAACAACCACCATTTTCCCGAAGCAGTTCATTCGTTATGTATTTGAAAAAGTGATGGTTTGCATTTTACATTATTGAATAATGAGGAAAACGAAAGCGAATATATGATAAAATAGGGTAATATTTGTTATGGGGGAGATTTAGATTAAAAAAATTGCTTTAGTAACAGACAGCACGGCAGATCTAACGGTCGCTATGAAAAAAGCTTTTAATGCCCACGTCATTCCATTAAAAATTTGCTTTGCCCAGCGGGAATATTTTGACGGAGAACTAACCTCTGAGGAGTTTTACCAAAGTCTGGATACTGCCCCGGAACTGCCCCGGTCATCTCAGCCGTCTCCTGGAGATTTTATTGCACTATACGACAAATTATTGAACCAGTATGATAGTATTATTTCTATTCACCTGTCAAATGCCCTCAGTGGAACGGTAAATGCCGCCCGCCTGGCTGCAGAAACTCTGCAGAGAAAAATTTCTGTCGTTGATTCAAAAAATATAAGTCTGGGTATAGGTTTAATGGTTGGGGAAGCTGCACGCTGTATTGAGGAGGGGATGCATGTATCCCAGATTCTTGAAAGGTTGCACCTTGTGAGAAATAATTTAGAAACCCTCTTTACATTGAATACATTAGAATACCTGCATAAGGGTGGACGTATCGGTAAAGTAACGAGTTTAGTCGGTTCCATTCTCCATATTAAACCTATTATACGAGTGAATAGTGAAGGAGTTTATATCCCCGTCGGTAAAGCAAGAAGTCAGAATAAGGCCCTTGAACAAATTGTGCAGCAAATTGAACAGTTGGCCAGAGGACGTAAGATAAGAACCCTGGCTGTGGCCCATGGCGCCGCTCCGGATGCTGCTGATAAACTAAGAATATTATTAGAACATACTTTCCAAACCAAAGTGACATTTTTTACGCAGGTTGGAGCAGTAATTGGAGTCCATACGGGACCGGGTACCGTAGGAGCAGCAGTTCAGTTTAATGAAGCATAAGCACCAGTAAGCACCAGGGACAGCCCGCGACAGACCATCCCAGCGAAGACGTCCCCTCGACAGATGATGAGGAGGAGAACTAATGGCAACATCGCTTGATTTTATAGAATTCGTAATCCCAGTGCCAAAGCCTAAAAAAAAACCGATAAACCGGCAAAAGTGAAAAACAATGTTTATGGGAGGTCAATAATATCCGCATGATACTCCTGCAAAGATTTTAAGTTGGCACCCGGAAAGATATTTTCTTTATAGGCGGCTATTCCTCTGGCGCTTGCCAGGGCTGCCGCCATGGTGGTTATATACGGTACTTTTTTTCTGATGGCAGTCTTGCGGATATAAGAGTCGTCATACTGGCTCAGTTTGCCGGAAGGTGTATTGATAACCAGGTTGATTTCATTGTTCATAATACCGTCGACGATATTGGGACGGCCTTCGTATAACTTTTTAATCTCTATAGAGGCGATTCCGTTTTCTGTAAGGAATTTATGGGTTCCGGCTGTTGCTTTAATATTAAAGCCCATTCTGCTGAACTCCCTGGCCGTTTCCAGCGCAGCCATTTTATCCTTATCAATGACGCTGATAAGCACGGTCCCGGATGTTGGCAGGGGAGATTGGGTAGCTTCCTGAACCTTGTAATATGCCAGCCCGAATGAATCGGCCATCCCCAATACCTCACCGGTAGAGCGCATCTCCGGGCTAAGCAGGGGGTCGACTTCCGGGAACATATTAAAGGGGAAGACCGCTTCTTTTACCCCAAAATGGGGAATTTTCCTGGAGGCGAGTTGTTTTACAGAGAATTTTTGGCCTGTTTTTTCCGCCAGCATGATTTCAGTGGCAATGCGGGCCATAGAGATATTACAGACTTTTGACACAAGGGGGACGGTCCTTGAAGCCCTTGGATTTGCTTCCAGAACATAGACCTTATCATCCGCGATGGCGTACTGCATATTCATGAGACCCACCACTTTCATTTCCCGGGCAATTTTCTTTGTATATTCCACAATAGTTTCAATATGCTTCTGTGGTATGCTTGTCGGTGGAATAACACAGGCCGAGTCTCCGGAGTGAATGCCCGCCAGTTCTATATGCTCCATAACCGTGGGCACATAAGCATCGGTTCCGTCGGCTATGGCGTCAGCTTCTGCTTCAATGGCATTGTTTAAAAACTTATCAATTAAAATCGGTCTTTCCGGAGTAACCCAGACTGCCGCGGCCAGGTAATGGCGGAGCATTTCTTCATCGTAAACAACTTCCATGCCGCGGCCGCCTAACACATATGAGGGCCTCACCATCAAAGGGTAACCAATCCGGCTGGCGATGGCCAGGGCTTCTTCAAAATTTACCGCCATGCCAGATTCCGGCATGGGGATCTGCAGCTTTTCCATCATCTGGCGGAATCTGTCGCGGTCTTCCGCCAGGTCTATTGTTTCAGGAGTTGTGCCGAAAATTTTTACCCCGGCTTTGGCCAGTTCTCCGGCAATATTCAAGGGGGTTTGGCCGCCAAACTGCACGATTACTCCTTCAGGTTTTTCCTTTTCGTATATGCTCAGCACATCTTCTACAGTCAGCGGTTCAAAGTACAGTTTGTCGGAAGTGTCGTAGTCGGTGGAGACCGTTTCTGGGTTGCAGTTGATCATAACTGTTTCAAAGCCCATATCGCGCAGGGCAAAAGCTGCATGCACACAGCAATAGTCAAATTCTATACCCTGGCCGATCCGGTTCGGGCCGCCGCCCAGGACCATTACTTTCTGCCTGTCGCTGGACTGAGTCCGGTCAGGGGCGTTGTAGGTGGAGAAATAGTAGGCTGCATTTTTCACCCCGCTGACCGGTACGGCTTCCCATGCTTCGGCTAAACCTGAAGCAACCCTGCGCCGGCGAAGTTCTGTTTCCGGCAGGTCCAGTATCTCAGCCAGGTAACGATCTGCAAAACCGTCTTTTTTGGCCTGAATCAACAACCGGTCCGGAAGGTGTCCTTTTTTATACCTTAGAATCTCTTCTTCCAGTTGGACCAGTTCTTTCAGCTGTTCTAGAAACCATGGTTTGATATGGGTTAAACGGTGAAGTTGTTCCACATCTGCGTCTTTGCGTAAGGCCTCGTACATGATAAACTGGCGTTCACTGGACGGCTCGGCCAGAAGCGACAGCAGCTCTTCCAGAGAGCGCCGGTTAAAATCTCTGGCAAAGCCCAGTCCAAAGCGTCCTATTTCCAGGGAACGTACGGCTTTTTGGAAGGCTTCCTTATAGTTTTTGCCGATGCTCATTACTTCACCGACAGCCCGCATCTGTGTCCCCAGTTTGTCCAGGGAACCGGGAAATTTCTCAAAGGCCCAGCGGGCGAACTTTATTACTACGTAATCGCCTGAGGGGGTGTATTTATCCAGGGTTCCTTCCCGCCAGTAAGGCAATTCGTCAAGGGTTAAACCGGCAGCCAGCATCGCTGAAATTAGTGCGATGGGAAAACCTGTGGCTTTTGACGCCAGGGCGGAAGAGCGGGAAGTCCGGGGATTTATCTCAATAATAACCACGCGGTTGGTTTTTGGATCATGGGCGAACTGCACATTGGTTCCTCCGATTACTCCGATTGCTTCGACGATGGCATGGGCGTATTTTTGTAAGCGTTTTTGAAGCTGCGGGCTTATGGTCAGCATAGGCGCCGCACAAATGGAATCGCCGGTATGCACACCCATGGGATCAATGTTTTCGATCAAACAGACGGTCAGTATGCGGTTTTTGGCGTCCCGGACGATCTCCAGCTCCAGTTCTTCCCAGCCGAGGACCGATTCCTCTACAAGAACCTGCCCAACCAAACTTGCGTCGATACCGCGATTGGTAACAGTTCTCAGCTCTTCAACATTATAAACGAGTCCGCCGCCTGTACCTCCCATGGTGTACGCGGGGCGGATAACTACCGGATAGCCAAGTTCCTGTGCAATTTTTTCCGCCTCATCCACACTGTAGGCGGCTTTGCTGCGGGGCATTTCAATCCCCAGGCGGTTCATTGTTTCTTTAAAAGCGATGCGATCTTCCCCGCGCTCAATAGCATCAATTTGCACGCCGATTACCTGAACCCCGTATCTTTTCAAAACCCCGGATTTTGCTAATTCTAAGCACAAATTTAGAGCGGACTGCCCGCCCAAATTGGGCAGCAAAGCATCAGGGCGTTCTTTAGCAATTATGTGGGTCAGACTTTTGGCATTTAACGGTTCGATATAGGTTACATCGGCGATTTCCGGGTCGGTCATAATAGTTGCGGGATTTGAATTGACCAGAATAATTTTGTAACCTAATTTTCGCAGGGCTTTGCAGGCCTGGGTTCCTGAATAATCAAATTCGCATGCTTGCCCGATGATAATTGGTCCTGAACCAATAATGAGGATGCTGTTAATGTCGATTCGTTTTGGCATAGATATTCTCCCGGTTGAGTTAATATTTCATCTTAGTTGCATAAGAGACCAAGAAGTATTATAGCAAAAAAAGTAGTGTTTGGGAGGGGAACGAACGGGTAAAATAACTACTATAATTTTCTGTAAAGCATTGGGAGCGAAAAGATACTTTCAGGAGGGTAATTTATAACGGCAATGAAGGAGATAACCTGCAGTTAAACGAATATATAATGAAAAGATAAAACATCAGGTTCAGCAATATAATACGCAGCATTGGATGAACAGGAGGAAGAAATAATGCCGATCACGGACATATTGGTACGCAATGCGGAACTCTATGGGCCAGAAAAGTGCCTGACGGAGATCAATTTAGATCTTCAGGAAAAACACAATATCACCTGGCGTGAGTATGAATTAATTGAAAACAACCCTGCAGGCGAGTACCGCCGTGAAATGACCTGGCGCGTCTTTGATGAAAAGGCAAATCGCCTGGCCAATTTACTGTTGAAACGGGGCATCAAAAAAGGAGATAAGGTCGCTATTCTTCTGATGAACTGCCTGGAATGGCTGCCGATTTATTTTGGCATTTTAAAGGCCGGCGCGATCGCCGTGCCGCTAAACTTCCGCTATTCGGCCGAGGAAATTAAATATTGTCTGTCCCTCTCCGAATGCATTGCTTTGATTTTCGGGCCTGAATTTATCGGCCGCCTGGAAAACATTTTTGAGCAGATCCCGCAAGTAAAAATGCTCTTCTATGCAGGGGAAAACCGGCCTTCTTTTGCGGAAAACTATGACCGCCTTACGGCAAATTGTTCCTCTGAGGCCCCGCAAATTAAACTTATGGACGAAGATGACGCGGCAATTTATTTTTCCTCGGGGACTACCGGTTTTCCCAAAGCCATTCTGCATACGCACCGCAGCCTTATGTCGGCATGTTATACTGAACAGGCACATCACGGCCAAAAGCGCGAGGACAATTTTTTATGCATTCCCCCGCTTTATCATACCGGCGCCAAGATGCACTGGTTCGGCAGTTTGCTCGCGGGGAGCAAAGCCGTATTGCTGCGTGGAATAAAGCCGGAGTGGGTTCTTAGAACAATTTCTGAAGAAAGAATTACTATTGTTTGGCTGCTGGTTCCCTGGGCGCAGGATATTCTGGACGCTATTGAAAGCGGAGAGGTGAAACTGGAAGATTATGACCTTTCCTGCTGGAAACTGATGCATATCGGAGCGCAGCCTGTCCCCCCCAGCTTAATTCACCGCTGGAAAAAATATTTTCCCCATCATCTTTATGATACGAACTATGGGCTGAGCGAATCGATTGGTCCCGGATGTGTCCATCTGGGGATGGAAAATATTCATAAAGTTGGTGCCATTGGTATCCCGGGACACAGCTGGGAAGCCAGGATAGTCGATGAAAACGGATTCCCTGTCACGCGAGGCCAGGTGGGGGAGCTTGCGGTTAAAGGGCCGGGGGTAATGAAATGCTACTATAATGATCCGGAGGCAACGGCGGCAGTCCTTAAAGGCGGCTGGTTGTTAACCGGGGATATGGCCAGCATGGATAAAGATGGCTTTATTTATCTGGTTGACCGGAAAAAAGATGTGATTATCAGCGGCGGAGAAAACCTGTACCCGGTGCAGATTGAAGATTTTCTCCGGGGGCACGGGGCCATTAAGGACGCGGCAGTCATCGGTTTGCCGGATAAGCGTCTGGGCGAGATTCCGGCGGCTATTATCGAGTTGAAGCCGGGCGTTATATGCACTGAAGACGATATCAAAGCTTTCTGTGCTCAACTGCCGCGCTACAAGCGCCCCCGTAGAATTATTTTTGATCATGTACCGCGTAATCCTACCGGCAAGATTGAAAAACCACGGTTAAGAGAAAAATATGGCGTTGCCAGGTTAGTGGCGGATCAAACTGAAAGATAAGTTTATTAGCCCCTATTTAGCGGGTAGGGAACGCTGTATTATCTCAGAACTGACGGTTTCAAATAAGGCCATTACCCATGGCGAAAAATTTAATCGTAATTTTGCGAACCCGACAGGAGAAATTGTCTTTGAGTAGAAATATAAATTTAGGGCCGTGATATGTGGTAAAGTATAACGCTTTAATTGCTGAAATTGGAGGTGGAGACAATCAAAGTCATATGCATAAAAACCAAAGAAGCTGTAGGAATGATCCTCTCACATGATATTACGCGCATCGTCAAAGGAGAAAGCAAAGGGCCGGCTTTCAAGAAAGGGCATGTTGTTAGAGCAGAAGATATACCACTGCTATTGGATATTGGCAAAGAGCATCTATACTCACTTAAGCTTGAAGACGGGGATGTACATGAGGACGAAGCCGGCAGGCGCATAGCTGAAGCTGCAGCGGGGGCGGGACTTGAGCTTAAAGGCCCTTCCGAGGGGAAGATTGAATTTATCGCCTTGACTGATGGTCTGCTGAAAATAAATGCTAACGCCTTACAACAGCTGAACAGCAATGCGGATGTAATTATGGCTACCTTGCATAATAATACACCGGTCAGGAAAGGGACCGTGCTTGCCGGGACGCGTGTAATCCCGCTGGTTGTCCGTGAAGAAACAGTAAAACAGGCAGAAGAAATCTGCCGTAACGCCGCCCCTTTAATAGAAATCAAACCATATCAGCCGTGCAAAATGGGGCTTCTGATTACCGGCCGGGAGGTTTATGAGTGCCGGATTGAAGATGCTTTTGGGCCGGTAATGAAGGAAAAAGCCCGGGCTTTTGGTCTTGAAGAGCCAAAAATAGTTTATGCTCCTGATGAGGCTGAAGTTATCGCTTCCAAGATCAAGGAGCTTATTGCTGAAGGCGTAGATCTCGTTGTTGTTACCGGAGGGATGTCTGTAGATCCGGATGATGTCACCCCGCGCGGTATTCAATTAAGCGGGGCGTTAATAGAAAAATACGGTGCGCCGGTGTTTCCGGGGGCGATGTTTTTGCTCGCTTATCACGGCAATCTGCCGGTCGTCGGTGTGCCTGCCTGTGGAATGTATTATAAAACGACAATTTTTGATCTTGTCCTGCCGCGGCTGCTGGCAGGTGAGCGCGTTACAGCCGGTGACATTACTGCTTTTGGACACGGCGGTTTTTGCCGCGGCTGTAAGAAATGTGTCTATCCTCTTTGTTCTTTTGGTAAGGGAGGGTCCTGATACAAGGTGGAATCCAGAGCTTTGTTTGAAGAAGTAGTCGAATGTTTAAAAGAAAATAAACCGGCGGCCCTGGCTACCGTCACCGGGGTGACAGGTTCAACACCGGCAAGAGTCGGGGCAAAGATGCTCGTTTATGCTGATGGAACGACGCTGGGAACCATTGGCGGCGGTAAGTTAGAGGCGGAAGTAATCAAAGCAGCCGGACAGGCCATTAATAACATGGAGCCGTTCTTTTCTGATTATAGCTTAAACGCAGATGATGCTGGTATGGTCTGTGGCGGGGGAGCCTCCGTCTTTATCGAGCCTCTGCTTCCCGCTTCGCAGCTGCTTATTGCCGGTGCCGGCCATGTTTCCCAGTACGTCGCCCGACTGGGGAAAATGCTTGGTTTTGAAGTGGCAGTGGTTGATGACCGCCCGGAATTTGCCAACAAGGAATTTTTTCCGGAAGCAGACCGCCTTATTGTCAACGATATAGGGCAGGCGCTGGCAGAATACAAAATAACGGTAAATACTTATATTGTTATCGTTACCAGAGGGCACCAATACGATGAGTCGGCCCTGGAAAGGGTGGTCAACTCCAATGCCGCTTATATTGGCATGATCGGGAGCAAGAACAAGGTAAAGACGATTTTTGATAATCTGCGCCGCAAGGGTATTAAAGATGCTTCTCTGGACAAGGTTTATGCGCCGATTGGTTTAAAACTTGGCGGTAAAAAACCGCCGGAAATTGCTGTCAGCATCCTCGCTGAAATTTTACAGGTTCGCTATGGAAAAAAAGAATAAGGGGGCTTAATTATGCTTCCACGGTTTGTATTAATAAAAGGAGCCGGAGATCTTGCAACCGGAGTAGCTCACCGCCTTTGCACGGCCGGTTTTAAAGTTGCCTTGACCGAACAGGGAGAACCAACGGTAGTACGCCGGACGGTATCTTTTGCCGAAGCAGTTTTTAAAGGAGAGTGGGTGGTCGAAGGTCTCTGTGCCCGGCGGGTGGCAGGTCCGGCGCATGTCCCGAAAATACTGGCGTCGGGGGATGTTCCGGTAATTGTCGACCCCGGGTTAAAAAGTCTTGCCGTCCTGAAACCGGAGGTATTTATTGAAGGAACTCTCTCCAAGAAGAATACCGGTGTAAAAAAAAGGATGGCACCCCTGGTCCTTGCTCTGGGGCCCGGCTACTATGCCGGCAGGGATGTGGATGCGGCAGTGGAGACAGCACGCGGGCATTACCTGGGGAGGGTGATATATAAAGGAGAAGCGATTGCTAACACGGGGGTCCCCGGCGATGTGGGCGGCTATACTCTTGAACGGCTGCTTCGAGCCCCTGAAGACGGGGTGTTTAAAGGAGCCCGCCAAATCGGTGATATGGTTAAAAAAGGAGAAATCGTTGCTTTTGTCAATAAAAACCCGCTGCGCTCACAGATAGACGGGGTTTTACGCGGCCTGCTGCATGACGGGCTGAAGGTAAGAAAAGGGATGAAGGCTGGCGATGTAGATCCTCGTGCCTGCCGCGACCACTGCTTTACAATTTCGGACAAAGCGCGGGCTGTAGCAGGCGGAGTTTTGGAAAGCATTCTTTATTTATGGCGGTGATCTTGTTGCTCTTAAGAGAAGCCCTTGCTTTAAATGGTAAAGAGA
>CAYQQF010000009.1:6697-21247 GCA_964419485.1 uncultured Dethiobacter sp. | reverse complement strand
ATTCGGCGCGGAAGTGGGGATAAGCACCGGCAAGATTCACTCCAGGGGGCCGGTAGGCCTTGACGGGCTGGTAATTTATAAATACAAACTGATTGGAAACGGCCATATTGTCGAAGAATATGCCAACCGCTCCAGGTCTTTTAAACACAGAAAACTAAACAAATAATTTAACGGATGAGCAGGAGCCGGGCGTTAGGGAAGACGGTTATGACCGCCGGCTTAAAAAGTATATTTGTTTTGCTTGTACGGGTTCATTTTGTGTACCCGGCTCTCTTATGACAGAGATGGCGCAGGGGAAGGTGTATTCCTTTTTGTAAAGCCGCAGCCAGAAGCCGGCTTTCGGACACCTCGTCAATAACGCGGCATGTCTGGTTCAGGACGATCACATGGTGATATTTCGAAGGTTTAAATCTTTTCAAAACATCCATAATGGTCGTGCTTTCCAGCGCTACCAGCTGTTCCGCTTTCAGAACCCCTGCTTTTTGCAGCATCCTTTCTTTTCTTACCAGGTAGCGCAAAAAGAGATAAATGGATGAGCGCTGCTCACGACCTGCAGCGTAGTAGAGAAAAAGGCCCATTAAAGCTACGGAGAGAATTAAATAATCATAACGCGACAATAAAACACCGGCAATGCACAGTACTCCTCCCAGGATCTTGCCATAACCCGCACAAATTTCCGTCGCCCTGTAAAAGCCCACTCTGTGGCTCAACGAAGCCCTGAGGATTCTTCCTCCATCCAGAGGCAGCCCGGGAAGCAGGTTGAAAAAAAAGAGAAACAGGTTTGCCCTTAGTAAAAAAAGATACAGGGAGTTATTCATAAAAGGCAGGGAAAAGAAAAGCTCGCCATAATTATAAAAAAAGTAATAAACGCTCAGGTTAAAAAGAGGCCCGGCTGCCGCGATAAAAAATTCCTTTTGGGGTTCGAATTCCAAAGGCCTGGCAGGATGTGAAGATCCCCCGAAGGGGAAAAGTTCAATCTTATCGATCTTGATACCGCAAAGTCGCCCGGCCAGGGAATGTGTAAGCTCATGGCCTAAAACCATGATAAAAAGAAAAAGAGTTTCCAGAGGCAGCCCCGCCAGAATCCAGAGAAAAAGAAAAAGTAAAAAAAACGGGTGGAGATAAATTTCTTGTCCTTTAATTTTCGCCAGGCGCCAGCTCAAGAAAAGACCTCCTGCACTCTCCGGATATTCAGGTACTTGGTTGCTCGTCAAAAAAAGGCAGCGGGTCAAAAGGCCGGTTGTTTTTTCTGGCTTCAAAATATAAAAAAGAATGCAACCCCTCCGTATCCAGGCTTGCACGGGCGATGGAAGCACCCTGGCCGACTTCTTCACCCTCTGTTACATAAATTTCGCTTAAAATACCATAGATTGTTTCTATCCCCCCGGAATGCTGCAGCACCACAAGCTGCCCGTACTGCGGGTCATCCTTAATCAGGCTGACCCTTCCCGGAACGGACGCAGCAATATCTCTCTTACCGGAAGCGCTGAAAACCAATCCGTAGGTCATCTCTTCGGTCTGCAGCACAGGATTGAATCCATAACCGAACTTTTTGATTACCTGTCCTTCTATGGGAAGATAAAACAGGTGTGCGTAATTTTCTTCGTTTTCCTCACCTGAATTGGGAGCAATAACCGCCCTTTCAAGGCCTCTCTCCGGGCTCCCTTCCCACATGCTTTTCAGGGTAGGGACCGCTCGGCGTCCGAGCGCGACAAAGTCTGTCTGACAGGTTGTTACATAGTGTATTTTATTGATAATCGACTCGGAAAAAGAAAAGTTCATCAAGGAGAGAAGAAAAACGAGCAGAATAATGGAAAAAACAAGGGTAATTTTGAAAAGGATATAACTGTGCATTTCTTTTAAAACAGACAAGGGAAAGATGTCCAGGGCAGTGCGTTCCACTCTGCCTTCATATTCACCGCCTTCATCCGGGTATCTTTTTTCTTTCCAGCTGGAATATCCATCCAGGCGAGATCTTAGATGAAACCGGGGAAACGCTTTTGGCCGAAATTTTTCAAACATATTAGACCCTCCCGGAGTTGTGCTGCCTGTACAATATATTCTCCGGGAAACGGGATTATGCTAAAACTGAATTTTATGACGCCTCATACCCACATTAAGGACAACACCGATAGAAATCATATTGATCAACATTGAATTTCCGCCATAACTCATAAAAGGCAGGGGAAGACCGGTTACAGGCATGATACTCAACGTCATTCCGATATTCACCAGTATTTGAAATGTAAGCATCGTAGCCACACCGGCACAAATCAAGGCCCCAAAGCTGTCTTTGGAAAAAGAAGCAATCTTCAGGATGCGGTAGATCAACAGAAGATAGAGCACCAGTAAAATAACCCCACCGAGAAAGCCGAGCTCCTCACCCAGGACAGAAAATATAAAATCAGTATGCTGCTCCGGTAAAAATTGCAGCCTTGCCTGCGTCCCGGCAAAAAGCCCTTTTCCTGTCAGGCCCCCCGACCCTATGGCGATCATGGATTGAGTCAACTGGTAACCAGAAGCAAGCGGATCCACATCAGGATTAAAGAAAACAATAAGGCGCATTTTCTGGTAGTCCAGCAACCTGGTCCAAAGTAAGGGAAAAACGGCCATCCCGGAACAGATAACTAGAAGAAGATTTTTTACCGGTACCCCGCCCATATAAAGCATTCCCAGAAATATCACTGCGAACACCAGAGCGGTTCCCAGGTCAGGCTGCCGAAAAATAAGAATCATTGGAAGAAAAACATGCAGCAGCAGGGGAAGGAGCTGAACCGGATTTTGAAGTCTCTCCTTTCGCTCCACAAGCAACCTGGCCAGGGTAATAATAATGATAATTTTAGCCAGTTCCGACGGCTGAAAATCAAAAACTTTTAAGTCGATCCAGCGGTATGACCCTCCGGCTTCTCTTCCCACAAAAAGAACCAGTCCGAGGCAGAAAGCATTAAAACCGTACAAATACCAGGAGAGACGGTAATAATCCAGGTAATTAATACTGATAATCACCAGGAGGGCAAAAAGTCCGATACCGATAGAAACAGCCTGTTTTTGTACATAAACAAATGAGATACCGGCGTCCGCGCTCCGGGTTGCGCTGCTGATCACAAGCAGGCCATAAACACAGATGGCCAGGACAATTATTAACAGCTGATAATCAAAATTTTTCAGAAGGCGCCGATCAAACATCCGTTTCCTCCTCTGATAAATCAGGAGTCAAATGAATAAAATAATTCTCCAGTATCTTCCTGGCCGCCGGAACGGCACTGGCTCCCCCTGTTCCACCGTGTTTTATAAAAACAACAAGGGCTACTTCGGGATTTTCTGCCGGTGCATAACCGACAAAAAAACTGTGGGTGGGGATATCGCTCCCGCGTCCGGCCACCTGTGCCGAACCGGTTTTACCGGCCACTCTTACCGGCAGATCAGCCAGACGCGATGCGGTCCCGCCAGGTAAAGCAGCCAGCTGCATACCTTCACGAATAATTTTCCAGGTTGAATCGCTTGCCTCCATCCTGTGCATCACTTCCGGCTCGGCTACCATCAGTACATTACCCTCGCAGTCAACAATCCTGTCGACCAGAAAAGGACGATAGTGAATCCCTCCATTGGCAATCATGGCTACATAATTGGCCAGCTGCAGAAGAGTGATGCTGTGGAAGCTCTGACCGATAGCCGCATCCATGGTTTCCGCTGGATACCAGGGCTCGCCTGAAAGCTGCTCCTTAAATTCGCGGCTGGCGACGATACCGCTTTTCTCGCCGAAAATATCCTTTAAACCGGTAGGCTCTCCAAAACCGAATTCACGGGCATAATAAGCAAGATCATCGATGCCGACCCGGAGCCCTAACTCGTAGAAAAAAATATTGCAGGACTTTCTTATCGCCTCCACGATATTCAGCAAACCATGAGCAGTCCCGCGAAAACAGGATTTAGTCGCCCCGAAGCGCGTTACCGTCCCACCGCAATACAACCGTTCGTTCAGGCTGACAATGCCTTTTTCCAAACCTGCAACCCCGGTAACCATTTTGAAAACAGAACCGACAGGATAGTGCTCCTCCGTCGTTTTATTAAGCAAAGGCCGCCCGGCACTCTGCAGAAGCTGTGTATAGTCAACACGAAATGTATTGGGATCATAAGAAGGGATACTGACCATAGAAAGAATCCGGCCACTGTTCGGATCAAGGACTACCGCCCCGGCTTCTCCCGCATAAAAGTTGTTTTCTTCCAGCTGCTGCGTGACAGCTTCCTGCAATATCTCCTCTACAACAAGCTGAAGAGAAGCATCCAGCGTCAGGAAGAGATTGGAGCCCGGTTTGGGCTCAACCCGTTCAAACTCCCGGATCGCCTGCCCGGTAGAATTTACCTCAACCTGCAATCCTCCGTCCTCTCCTTTTAAGTACGGCTCCCAAACCATTTCCAGACCGGCCTGGCCTACCAGTTCACCCTTTTGATAAAGGTATCCCGTCTCGTTCCAGAAATCAATAATCCGGTCAGCGACAGTCCCTTCACCCATATATCCCAAAATATGTGCGGCGAAATTAGCGTAAACATAATTTCTGATCGGCTGCACCTCGATAACTGCGCCCGGAAGATCCAGGCGGTGCTCGGCAATTTTCGAGACCGTCTCAATATCCACATCCATTTTCAGGCGGACAGGGAGGTAACGCCGGTAAGACTGGGAATCAATTTTTTTCTGGATTTCTTTCTCTTCCATATCGAGCAGCTTGGTCAGTTCGGCAATTGTCTCCTCGCTGTAACCGCTTCCCAGATCAACAAGCGATACAGTAAAACCGGGCCTGTTGGTAACCAGCTGCCGGCCGTTTTTATCATAGATTTCGCCCCGCGGTGCTGTAATCGGCAAAATACGCAGGCGATTTTTTTCAGCCCTCTCTGAATAATAATTATAATTAAAAATTTGCAGGTAAGCCAGACGGGAAAAAAGAGAAATAAAGACAATAATCACTGCAAAGATAAATAGTCTCGTTCTCCGCAACATTTGTTTATCCATAAAATAGCCGCTCCGATATTCAGAGTTATTTTTCTTACCGGAAAGAGGGGTTAAAAAAGTTTTTTTGTTCAGCCCGGTAAAGCAGGGGATAAATCATCGCCGTCAGGACAAGATGATAAAGTGCCCGGGGGAGAAAGAGTTGATCCAGGGCAAAGAAAAATGAAAAGTCATTTTCCCAGAAAAGTCCGACGAGGAAATAGACAATAAATTCATGGATAAAAGTTGCCAAAAAAACTGTCAGCATGGGACCAATAATTTGATCTTTATAAATTTCCCGGGAAGAAAAACCGGAAAAAAATGCGGCGCTCATCTTTGCCAGGGTAAAAAAACCGATCGCCGGTCCAAAAAAAATGTCCTGAAGAAAGCCGCAAATCAGTCCCAGAACAATCCCCCTTTTCTCGCCCCATACAAAAGCCAGACAGATAACAATAATAAGCAGTAAATCGGGCACTATACCCCTGACAAAAATAAATGATAAAAAAGAGCCCTGTACTGCCAGAGTAATGACAGCCAGAAAAGTAAAGACAAGATATGGTTTTAATGACAGTTTATTGCCCATAAAAACCTCCGCATCCTCTCACTTTGGCACCTGAATCGATTCTTCACTTTCCTGTCCCTCTTCCTCATAAGAAAAAAAATCCATCACAATAAAAACTTCCTCCAGCCGATTAAAATCCACCGACGGAAGAATAAGAGCCTGCTGCAGTAATCCGTACTGGTCCAGGCCGGTTTCCAGTATGGTACCGATCATCAATCCTTTGGGGAAAACGCCTCCCAGGCCCGATGAAATAACACTATCCCCCGGTTGAATATTAGCTTCCGGCGGAAGATTGCTCATCCGCAATGAAAAGTTATCTCCTGAAAAACCCTCCACAATGCCAATATCGCCCGGCTCTCGTGAACGCACCACCAGAGCGCTCACGGCACGTCTGGAATCTGTCAAAAGTAAAACCCGGGAAGAACTTTTTGATACTTTAAGAATATTTCCCACCAGACCCTGAGAAGTAATTACAGCCATATCTTTTGTAATTCCGTGGGCGGATCCCCTGTTGATAGTAATAGTCTCAAACCAGTTGCTTGGATCCCTGGCAATTACTTCAGCCGGCAAAAGTTCGTATTCTGACCGTTCCGTAAAGTCCAGCATCTCTCTTAAACGGGCGTTTTCTTTCTGAAGTTCAAGAACCTGATAGCGCAAATTTTCCCTTGTTGCCATTTCTTGTCTCAATACTCTATTTTCTTCCTGCAGCCTTTTAAAGGCAAAGAGTCCCTGAAAGAAATCAGCAGTACTCGTCCCGGCCCTGGAAGCAAACCCCTGCACTGGTGAAAAGCCGGCCAAAAGCACATCTTCAACTACAGAAATTTGAATATAATCTTCTCCTGTAAAATAAATGAGAGAAAGCAATAAGAGTATAATCCCCACGAAGAAAACTACTTTGCGAACAGATGGATTCACCACTTTACACTGCCTTCCTGAAAACCGCCTTGGTTAAAATAATTTACGAGGAGAAATAGAAACACGTTTTAAAAGCTCAATAGCCGAAAGGGCCTTTCCCGCTCCCAAAACAACGCAATCCAGCGGGTTTTCCGCCAGGAAAACAGGCATGCCTGTTTCCTCGGAAACGAGCCTATCCATGCCCTTTAAAAGAGAGCCTCCACCTGACATGACAATTCCTTTCTCCATCAAATCAGCCGCCAGTTCGGGAGGTGTCCTTTCCAAAGTCGTCTTAATAGTTTCCAAAATGGCAGCAACAGGCTCGGCAAGGGCGCCTTCTATTTCCCAGGAACTTATGCTCAGCACTTTGGGGAGGCCGCTGACCAGATCTCTTCCCCGAATTTCGAAATGTTCTTCCTGTTCCGCATGATACGCCGAACCGATCTGCATTTTTATTTCCTCTGAGGTCCGTTCTCCGATCATTAGATTATATGTCTTTTTAATATAATTGATAATGGCATCGTCCAGCTCATCTCCGCCGATACGGATTGATTTGCTGGTAACGATACCACCCAGAGAGATAACGGCCACCTCGGTCGTCCCGCCTCCTATGTCTACAATCATGCTTCCGGTAGGATCCTCCACAGGAAGGTCCGCTCCCATCGCAGCTGCCATAGGTTCCTCAATCAGAAACGCTTCTTTGGCTCCGGCCTGTTTCGTCGCGTCCAATACGGCTCTTTTTTCCACTTCCGTAACACCGGAGGGAACACAGACAACAACCTGAGGCAAAAAAACAGTGCGCCTCCGGTAAGACTTGCTAATAAAATGCCGCAGCATAGTCTGGGTTACATCAAAGTCGGCAATAACGCCGTCCTTCATCGGCCTGATGGCAATAATATTTCCCGGAGTCCGTCCGATCATCTTTTTAGCTTCGCTTCCTACCGCTAAAATAGAACCCGTATCCCTGCGAATAGCCACTACTGAAGGTTCGCGCAGGACCACTCCTTTCCCTTTAACATAAACAAGTGTATTGGCAGTGCCAAGGTCAATTCCTATATTTCTGGCAAAAAATTTCGAAAAAAACGACATCTGCGGCTTCCCCTTTCATTCTTTAGGAAATTAGTCCTTTTTCTTTAAAACTTAAATGACGGCCTTCCCCGACAATAATATGATCAAGAACCTTGATACCCAGTATTTCCCCCGCTTCCACCAGCCTTTTTGTTACATCAAGATCTTCCCGGCTTGGAGTTGGGTCACCGCTGGGGTGATTATGTACTAAAATAATAGCTGCAGCACTTTTTTTAATGGGATAATGAAAAATCTCCCGCGGATGAACAATAGAAGCATTTAAACTTCCTACAGAAATATCTTCAAGAGAAATAAACTGATTTTTGGTATTTAAAAGAACAATTCTGAAGTGCTCCTTTTTATAAAAACGCATCTCTTCCATGAGAAAATCGGCTACTTCCCGGGGAGAAGTAAGAGAAGTCCCCTCGGGCCGAATTGATATGACCATGCGTTTGCCCAATTCCAGCGCTGCTTTTATCTGGACTGCTTTTGCCAGGCCAATCCCTTTAATCTTTTGCAGTTCCTCCAGGGTTAATTCAGGCAAGAAACGCAAACCTCCGGCCCGGGTAATGATGCGTTCCGCCAGGCGAACAACGCTTTCTTCCTTATAGCCTGTCCGCAAAATAATAGCCAGTAATTCTGCGTTGGAAAGGCTCCCGGCTCCCAATCCCTTCATTCTCTCCCGGGGGCGTTCCTCTAGAGGCAAATCCTTGATCGTTACCTTCTTCTCCGCAGCAATCTACCTCCTTACTTTTTCCAGATTGAGAAACCCTCTGATTCCAGCATCGCGGTCAGCCTGGCCAGGGGCAAGCCTACAACATTAAAATAACAGCCTTCAATTTTTTCCACAAAGACGGCGCCTCTACCCTGGATACCGTAAGCTCCCGCCTTATCCATCGGCTCCCCCGAAGAAACATACTCTGCAATTTCATCTTCGCTTATTGTCCGCATCCTGACAAAGGTCTTTTCTCTCCCGGTAATTTCCCGTTTGCCCTTAATCAAGGCCAGACCCGTAATGACACTGTGAACCTGACCGCTTAAGGATCTCAACATTTCTGCAGCATCATTCTCATCCCTGGGTTTACCCAGGGCTTTCCCGGCATTAAACACCGCCGTATCAGCTCCGAGAACAAATTCACGGGGAAAGTCGTTGCAAACAGCCCTGGCTTTGGCCAGTGCCTGCTCCTCCACATCGTCCTCGCTATAGATCTCCGTCTCCGAAAAAGCGCTTTTAACAACGAGAAACTCCAGGCCTATTTGCGCCAGTAATTGAGCCCGACGCGGCGAGGCGGAAGCAAGAATTAACCTTTTCAACTCACACCTCCATAAGCAAAAACATCTATCAGGACGAAGAGGCCGGAAACCGTAACCCGGCCCGCCTTACAGCTTTTTCCAGGTAAATCGTAACAAGACCCGTAAAAAAGCCCGTCGGCACCGCTAAAAACAGCAGGAAAGGAAGATATCCCCTGAACAAAACTGCATTTTGTACAAACATTGATGCCAGTGCCAGCTGGATAACATTAAATATGACTGCACCCCCGATGCTCACCGAGATAAGGGTTATTTTTTTCTTCCTGTACAATTTCATCAGGAGTCCCATGGCCACGCAGCTTAAAACAGCTCCGCTAAAACTGAGATAAAAACCGAAGCCCAAAAAATTTCCTGAAAAAAGGCTTCCCAGAATGCTGCGCAGGGAGGCGACTAACAAACCGCTGCCGTAACCATAGAGAACAATAGTCAGCAAGGTAATAATGTTAGCAAGCCCCAGCTTTACACCTGGAACAGGAAACGGTACCGGAAGGGCCGCCTCTATAGTATGCACCGCTACGGCAAAAGTGATAAGCATAGCCAGGTAAACCATTTTTAAAGTCTTCGTCTGTTCCATGATTAAACTCCTCAATCCGACTCCTGAGTTAGTATCTGCACCTTATCTTCCAGACCGGACGAATAATACATGCTATCGTCTTTATCCATAATCATACCGTCAATTCCGGAAAGACTCTCCAGAAGCGCCATACCCTTTTCCCTGCCCAGGACAAAAATTGCCGTAGAAAAAGCATCTGCCGTCATGGCGTCATGTGCTACAATGGTCACGCTGGTCACATATCGTGCCGGCTTTCCGTCAGCCGGGTCCAGGATATGATGATATTTTTGCCCGTTTTCTTCAAAATAACGCTGGTAATCCCCCGAAGTAACTACGCTTCCTTCCCCTTCCAGGTGGATAACAGCAGCATAAGAGTCCTGTGAATCCTGCATGGCAAGTTTGGGATCCTGCACAGCAACCGTCCACTTTTCTCCGGAAGGCTTTTCCCCATGCATGCTAATATCGCCTCCTGCATTAATAAAAGAAGCTTGCAGGTTAAAGTCCCGAAGCACATCCAGCCCCCGGTCGACAATAAATCCTTTAGCAATACCTCCCAGGTCAAGTTTCATTCCCTCCAGGGGCAGGTAAACCATTGATCGGTCTTCATCCATCTCGACCAGTCTATAATCGACCAGGGATAAAACGCTTTGCAGTTCCTCTCCCGAAGGCAGACGTGGATGATCTGTCCCAAAACCCCACAGATCCACAAGCGGACCCACTGTGGGGTCAAAAGCCCCTTCTGTCAGTTCGGCAAACTCCAGTGCTTTTTTCAGGACAAAAAAAAGTTCCGGGCTTACTTCCACCCACTGTTCCCCGGCTGCCTGATTAATACGGGCCACATCGCTGGAGGCAACCGTCCGGCTAAGAATATCTTCCAGGCGCTCCATTTCGACAAAAACTTCTCCGGCTATCTGTTCGGATGCTTTCTTGTCAACTTCATACAGAGTAAGATCAACCCTGGTATCCATCAATAAACGGGTTATTGTTGTTTTATTATCACCGGAATCATCAGAACTGCAGCCCCAGGCAGTCAGGCCCAAGACCAGCATAAACAACAATAACAGCGTCTTTACTTTTCTCCAACTCCTCATAAACCGTTTCACCATCTCCAGTTACTCTTCTTCTATTCTATCTTCAAATACTATCATTTTTAATGGGGTTAAGCAAGAACATTCCCAGGGGTAAAAACAGGCATTTTAACCGGCGGAATTCTGGTTTCATCGCTCTTTCCGAAAAGAAGCCGGAGTTAAGAGGGGGAAAAGGCAGTTAATGGTTAATACAGGTTTCCGGGATAAAATTACCCATATATCCCAATATATGCTATTTTTGTATCCGTTCTCTCTGGTTATTATTTTTTACCATTTTCTTCTTTTCGCAGATAATGGCCGCTTTTACCACCTTTTTTCTCCAGCAAACGTATTTGCATAATCTCCATATCCCGGTCGATAGCTTTACACATATCATAAACGGTCAGGGCTGCAACACTGACAGATGTCAGCGCTTCCATCTCCACACCGGTTTGTCCTTTATTTTTTACCGTTGCCTCTATTACCAGAGTATTCTCATCAAGAAATGAAAAGTTAAGATCAATCCCCGTAAGAAACAAAGGATGACACATGGGGATTAAAGATGATGTCTGTTTTGCTCCCTGAACACCGGCCACCTGCGCCACTCCAAGCACGTCTCCCTTGGCCATATTCCCTTCTTTAATTTTTTGCAGGGTCCTTTGCTGCATACGAATTTTTCCCTGTGCCGTAGCCTGGCGAAAAGTTATGTCTTTTTCCGTAACATCGACCATCCGCCCGCGCCCTTGTAAATTTAAATGCGTAAAATCTTTATCTTTCAATACAATTTCAGCTTCCTGCTGCTTCAAACAGTAAGGAATGCTGCTTCCCTCCTTAGTTTATATAATTTGTCTGATGATATTACTTATACGTGTACATTCTCGTTTTAAAGAAAATATCCTTTCGCAAACCCGAAAAAAAACGGCAAGGTACTTTCCCTTGCCGTCTCAGATTCATTAGCAAAATAACTGATATTGTCTTGGAAACAAGCTCACTTTACGACGAGGAGCGTACCCACGTCTTTAATAATCCCGCGCTTGCAAACCTCCACACATTTACCACAGTTATCACACTTGTCTCTATTTATAACCGCCAGGTTATTCTCCACACTAATGGCCTCATTTGGACAGGCCTTCACACAAGCCTTACACCCGATACATCCGATCTCACAAGACTGACGAACAATCTTGCCGCTGGCTTGCGAGTTGCAGGGAACATATTTTGCTTTCCTGTCGGCGCTTACAATACGAATAACATTCCGGGGACAGGCTTTTGCACAGACACCGCAACCGACACATTTATCCGTATCCACCTGCGGCAAACCATTTTCGCCCATGGAAAGCGCTTCAAAGGGGCAGGCCTCCACGCAGGTTCCCAATCCCAAACACCCGAAGGCGCAGGCTTTAAAACCGCCGTTGTACATCATTGCCGCCTTGCAATCCTTGACCCCATGGTATTCAAACTTATCAGCAGCTACATCCTTAGTTCCCAGGCAGTAAACTTCGGCTATCTTTCTTCCTTCCGATGCGACAGAATCAACTCCCAAAACCTCGCAAATACTATCGCAGACTTTTTTGCCGCCGGGGACACAGCTATCCACCGGCACTTCACCGGCAACGATCTTTTCGGCAGCGCTGCTGCAGCCGGCCAAACCACAGGCACCACAGTTGGCGCCGGGAAGAAGATCTATTATAACCTCCACCCTGGGATCTTCCTCAACAGCAAACCGCTGGGCGGCATAAGCCAGCAAACCGCCAAAAAGCACCCCCAGTCCGCCGATGACAACAAAGGACATGACCAGTTCCACTATTCTTTCACCTCCGAATTAAAGTGTTACCATTCCTTTAAAGCCCATAAAAGCCAGGGAGAGAATCCCGGCAGAAACCAGTGTCACTGCTGCCCCTTTTAAAAAGCCGGACATATTTGCCAGTTCAAGCCTCTCCCGTATACCTGCCATAATAACCATGGCCAGCGTGAAACCAATCCCCGTAGCAATAGAATAAATAATAGTTTCAATGATATTGTGTCCGGACTGAACATTAAGTATTGCTACACCTAAAATAGTACAGTTGGTGGTAATCAGAGGCAGATAAATTCCCAACGCCCGGAAAAGAGTGGGGTTGGATTTTTTCAGGATCATTTCCACCAGCTGAACTAAACCGGCGATAACCAGAATAAAAGCGATAGTCCGCAGGTATAACAGGTTAAAGGGTAACAAAAGGAAAGTATCGATCAACCAGGTTACAATAGCCGACATGGTCATGACGAAAATAACGGCCAAACCCATCCCCACAGACGTCTCGATCCGTTTGGAGACACCCAGGTAAGGACAGATGCCGAGGAACTGGCTCAAAACAATATTGTTAGCCAGAATAGCTACAAAAATAATCGCCAGCAGATTCATCTCTTCAAACCTCCCTTACGATTTGTTTCTATTCGATACCCAGACGTTTAAAGGCAAAGTTGAACAACCCGAGCAGAACACCCAGCGTGATAAAAGCACCTGGCGGGCTGGCCAGCAGTCCCATTGGTTCAAAAGACGTACCCATAATATTAACGCCGAAAATACTTCCTGCGCCGAACAGCTCCCGAATAATTCCCAAAACAGTGAGAGAAATTGTGAAACCGACACCCATGCCAAGGGCATCAATGATCGAGCGCCCTACACCGTTCTTGCGGGCAAAAGCCTCTGCCCTGCCCAGAATAATGCAGTTCACCACAATAAGGGGAATAAAGATCCCCAGCGCACCGTGTAATTCCGGGGCATAGGCATTGAGAACCATATCCACAATGGTCACGAATGTGGCGATTATGAGGATATAGGCCGGTATTCTGACTTTGTTGGGAATAAAATTTCGCAAAGCAGAGATGGCAATATTGGAACACAGTAAAACAACCAGGGCGGAAACACCCATACCAAACCCGTTAATAGCCGAAAGTGTAACAGCAAGGGTGGGGCACATCCCCAGCAAAAGACGAAAAGTAGGGTTTTCCTTGAGAATCCCTTTACTGAACTCCTGAGCCAGTGAACTCATCTATTTTTCACCTCCAACGTGGTTATTTCTAGCTAATTTAAAGCGTCAAAAACGGCATTGATAATTCCGTTACTGCTCCCGGATGCACCGGAGACCATATCAACTTCCAGACTCTGGGCGTCAATAATTCTCCCCGGCATCTCTGCAGCAGCCTGGTCAAAGAAAGACGGGGTATCACCATTGGAAATAAGTTCAATAGCGGTAATTTTCCCGCCGCTTATGGTCACTTCAACAGTCGTATCGCCTCCGAATCCCTTCCCGGTACCCGTATAAGCTCCATCAGCAAGCCCGGCGGGGTCGATCTCCAGCTTCTCAACTTCCATGCCAAGGAAATTTTCGCCAATAATATTCATCACCCGTCGAATAGAAGCAATCATCCCACTGGTGGAAATACTGGCACCGGAAACCGTATCCACATCAACACCGGCAGAAATAGGATCGGCAAAGTTTAAACCGATTACGCGGCTTTGAAATTCTTCCTTTGTAATAACATCACCGATACCGGGAGTTTCACCGTGGGAACTGATCCGTATCCCGACAATATCACCGCTATCGCTGACAGCCAGATCATAGGAGATAACGCCCCCGTAACCGGCAGCCTTGACCTGTCCCACGACACCGAGAAAATTGCCGCTGCCGTCCAGACAGGAATAAAAGACCTCATCTTCAACTTCGTTCGCTTCATAATCGGCAACCTCTGGGAAAAACCCTTTCATGGCATCCAAAAACTGAGCCATGGCTCTTTCCTGGATAACTGGCGCGGTAGCCCCGTTCACCATGGAAAGAAGCCCTCCACAGACAGCACCGATAATCAACAACGTTAAAGCCATGCGTAAACCGCTCTCACGCACTCTTCTTCACCTCCCCGAACTTCTTCGGTAAAGTCATGTTGTCGATAAGTGGGGCAAGGCCGTTCATCAGAAGGATCCCAAAAGTTACACCCTCAGGCATCGACCCGAACATACGGATTAACATGGTAATGACACCGCATCCCACACCAAAAATGAGCTTCCCTGTCTGGGTAACCGGAGAGGTAACCATATCCGTCGCCATAAAGAGGGCGCCGAGCAGCACACCGC
>CAYQQF010000009.1:0-6687 GCA_964419485.1 uncultured Dethiobacter sp. | reverse complement strand
CCGCCAGGATGTGGTACAGCCCCATAGAAAAGCCCCCGTCAAAAAGACCCAGGATAAACACAACACCAATAAACCCTCCCGGGATCCGCCAGTCGATATGACCGCGGTAAAAAAGCCAGATAGCACCGATAATCAAGGCCAGCGCGGATGTTTCACCCAGCGAACCGCTCACTGTACCTATAAAAATGTCTCCCAGGTTAGCGTTATATGTGGCCAAAGGAGAAGCCTGGGTAACCGCGTCCGCTGTAAAACCGAAGGGGACCGGTTTGAGCCAGACATTCCCGGCGATATGAGTACCCCAGGAGACAACCAGTACGGCCCGTCCTACCAGGGCCGGGTTAAAAATGTTATTACCTAAACCTCCATAAATATGTTTACCGATAGCTATAGCTACGACAGAACCGATGACCACGACCCACCACGGTGGTGCAGGCGGGAGAGTCATCGCCAAAAGCAAGCCTGTAACCGCCGCACTGCCGTCACCGAAAAAACTTCCTTTACGTAAAATAATTGCTTCTGTAGCCATAGCCGCTACCATGGCAATGATCATCGTCGCTAAAGCACGAAAACCAAAGAGGAAAACTGCCATCAGGGCTACGGGGAAAAGAGCAATCAGGACATCAGTCATAATGCTCTGAATAGTTTCCGGTGATTTAATGTGCGGGGATGAAGAGACTACCAGCTTTCTTTCCATTTATTTATCCCTCCTTCATTAGCTGCTACTTTTTCCTGCTGGCCGCAATAGTGCCTTTGGCGATCCGGATCCACTGAACCAGCGGTCTCTTGGCAGGACAGGTATAAGTGCAACACCCGCATTCAAAACAATCCATCGCACCATATTTTTCGGCCAGATCAAAAAGCTTTTTCTCCGATGCCGAGCCGATAAAGCTGGGGAGAAGATTCATAGGACAAACTTCCACACACTTTCCGCATTTAATACACGCAGCAATAGGCTGTTCTTTAACAAACTTCTCCGTCAGGATAAGCACGCCTGAAGTTCCTTTAATGGCCGGAATTTCATCGGTCGGCTGGGCAAATCCCATCATCGGCCCGCCGAGAATTAATTTGCGGGCGTCATCAGTCAGACCGCCGCACTGCTCGATTATATCCCGGATCAGGGTCCCGTTTCTCACCACAAAGTTCCCCGGCTTATTGATGCCCGGACCGGTAACCGTTACCACCCTCTCATAAAGAGGCTTGCCGAGTTTAATAGCCTCCGCCAGGGCAATGGCCGTTCCGGAATTCTGGTTGACCACGTTAACTGCCATGGGAAGGGCACCTGGCGGGACTTCTCTTCCCGTCGTCGCTTTGATAAGCATTTTTTCTGCTCCCTGGGGATATTTGGTGTGCAGGGGATGGACTTCAATATTATAGCCCTCGCTGCCTTCTGCGACAGCCTTCTGCATACTGCTGATAGCATCGGGCTTATTGTCCTCAACACCAATAACCCCTCTGGTGGCCCCTAAAGCTTTCATAAAAGCTTTCAAACCAAAGACGACATCATCCGCCCTCTCTACCATAAGCCGGTGGTCGGCTGTAAGAAAAGGTTCACATTCCGCACCATTAATAATTACGGTATCAATTTGAATTTCCGGCGGCGGAGACAACTTGACGTGGGTAGGAAATGTTGCTCCACCCAATCCTACCAGCCCGGCATCCTTGGAAATTGCTACAATTTCCTTGGGTTCTAGCTCTTCCAGGGATTTATTGGGCTTCATATCCTCACAAGGCGTATCCTGACCGTCATTTTCAATAAAAATAGCAAGCACAGGCATACCCATAGAGTGATTAAAAGGCTCAATTTTGGACACTTTCCCTGAAACGCTGGCAAAAATTGGAGCAGAAACAAACCCTTTTGGTTCACCAATCTTCTGACCGACTTTTACTGTGTCTCCCACCTGGACGATCGCTTCACAGGGCGCTCCGATATTCTGTTGAAGCGGAATAATCACCTGTGAAGGAGCACGGGCGGGAGCAATGGGTATCCCAGCGGTGTTTTCTTTAAAATAGCTGGGATGGATCCCCCCTACAAAAGTCCTTTCACTCATCCACTAATTCACCCCTTTTTGTTCATTTTCTAATTCTTATTACTAGACGCCTCCTACCAACATGATATAATTCGTGATTTCCTCGAAAAATCCTTCTTTGGGCTTTTTATTTCTGTAAAAACTGCTCTAAAAGGGTACAGCATTAAAAACCATAAATTAACAAAATACCAACCCCATACTCACCCTCCAGTGGAGGTAAGGACCGGAGAAAACCCCGCAAGTACAATTTAGCCGATAACATCCCTCCTCAAGAACATGTCTCCTTAACCTACAGGCCGCCTGACTCTTTATACTCTTTAAAAAATATTATACCTTTTTCAGATGTTACTGCAAAGGACTTTTAGACAAGATTTAATTTTTAGCAAAACCATTACTGTTTTCAATCGTCTTTAAGTATAGTAAAATTGTAGCAAAAATACAGGAAAGGACATGCAATGATCAGAAAATTGATGGCAAAACGGGCTGGGACAATAACCTTTATCCTTATTGCTTTTCTTCTTTTAAGTCCTTTAAACGACTGTCAGGGAACAAGCCGCGAAGATATCGTTGACGCGGAAGTTTATCATTATTTGGATACTGAAGCTTATGTTCCAGTCATCGCCGTTTACAATAAAAAGCCTGACCTCGAACAAGCCTTTGACAATGATAATACGGAAAGCACCTCCGCTCAAACGGTAGTGTCGAAATTACAAAAGATAAACAGGGAATGCGAAGCACAGATATTTTCACATTTAAAGGAAGAAATGGCCAGAAACAATCTTCTTGACTACAATTCCCTGTGGGTTCTCAATGCTTTCTCAGCACGGGTAAACAAAGAAGGCTTAAAGCATCTCTCCAAAATTCCCCAGATAAAAATGATTCGCCTGGATCGCCGGCGTCAGTACCTGTCCGCTCTTGCTGACCCTTCTTTAACTAAGGAAATCTTTCTAGAAAACTTTCCCGGGGAAGGGAAAGACCTTTTTAACTTGAAAGCTGTCAATGTGCCGCCCCTATGGGAAGAAGGCTATTTTGGAAAAGAAATTGTTGTTGCTGTGATGGACACGGGTGTAGATCTGAACCATCCGGCTCTGGAACACAGCTACCGGGGTAATCTCCCCGGTTACAGCAACAAAGACAGCTGGTTCGATGCTACGAAAAATGATGACGGTTCGACAGAAGGGCCCGGGGACCCACACGGACACGGCACCCATATCGCCGGGATTATCCTGGGCGGAACAAGCAAAAAACCCCTGGGGGTTGCTCCGGAAGCTAGCTGGATCGCCGTCAATATTTTTTCTGACGGATACGCCTGGGATTCTCATATCACTGAGGCCTTTCAATGGCTGCTTGCTCCGGGAGGAAACCCCGATCATGCCCCGGATATCGTCAATTGCTCCTGGGCTTCCAGACCTGAATTTGCAGAAGACTACCTTCACTGGGAAATTCTTTATAACCTTGAAAAAGCAGGTATTCTGGTAGTTTTTGCTGCCGGCAACAACGGCGATGAAGGTCCCGGAAGCCCTGCCAGTTACCCCCACTCTCTTTCTGTCGGTGCGCTTAAACAAGCAGACAACCATTTCGAGACAACAAACTTCAGCAGCAGGGGACCTGTTCGCTGGCAGGATATCTGTTATATAAAACCGGAACTGGTTGCCCCGGGAGTAAACATTGTTTCGACCTGGCCGGGAAACACTTACGCTATCCAGGACGGAACATCCACTGCGGCAGCTCATCTTTCCGGAGCCGCCGCCCTGCTCCTGGAGGCCAAACCGGACCTTACGCCGGCAGAAGTAAAGTACCTCTTCAAAAGTACCGCCTCATGGGATTCTCTCTGGGACATACATGGTCCGCGTCCCAATAATGTCTACGGTTATGGGCTGCTGGACGCTTACGCCGCAGTAAAAAAAGACCCTCTCCCTCCCCCCGGTGAACTTCTTTTTTCCGATGGAGCAGAAGAAGGAGTTATCAACTGGAAAACATCCCCGGATAATCCCTGGAAAATTACCCGGGAAATGATAGGCAGCGGGAAATTCTCCTTTGCCGACTCTCCCTGGGAAAACTATACTAGCGACACCGCTTCCTGGCTTGCCCTGGCAAAACCCGTTTCTCTGAACGGTTATCATAGCCCTGTCCTTTCTTTTCGACATTTTTATGACCTTCAAAAAAGCGACAGCACAGAAGACTACGCTTTGGTGGAAATTTCTATCGATGGAATCAACTGGTCTGTGCTCTATCGTTTTTCGGGAACCAACGAAAAGCTTCAACAGTTAAGCATACCAATCAATCTTCCGCAAGAAGCCGGGTCTCTTTATTTTCGTTTTCGAATCCAAAACGACAACAACGGTTCCGGGAGAGGATGGTATATTGATGATATTACATTGACAGCATCCCCACTACCTTTAAGCGCCCTCCATCGCCTCAGGCTAACCCCTGAAAAAACCAGGCTGGGGCTGGGCGAGGAGGCCAGCGTAAAAGCCGGCGCGATGTTTTCTGCCCGTTTAATAAAAGAAATCGAAGCTGAATTGCTGACATGGTATTCATCTAATCCATCCGTTGCCAGGATTGAAAACGGGATCATTACAGCACTTGCTCCCGGGGAAAGCATTATCAGGGGAACATTTTACGACCAATCTGCTGAATTTAAAGTCTCCGTCGTGGAGGTAAAGCCTGCCGTCGCCCAGCCGGGGCCGGGCACATACATCAATACGGTAACAGTTTCCCTGGAAGCAGGTACTCCCAGAGCAAAGATAACCTATACCCTTGACGGCACAGAGCCGGACGAAGAAAGCACCGTGTACGAAAACCCTATTGTCATAAGAGAAACAAACATCTTAAAAACTCGAACTTACCTGGATAACAGTGCGGGACCTGTCTCAGAGTTTCCCTACACAATTATGGAAGGAGCACGTATAAGCGGAACAATTCGCCTTCAGGAAAGGCCTTTAGTGAATGGGGAAAAAATAACTGCTTTCTTCATCTCCCGTGACACTGAAGAAAGCTACTTCGTTACATCATTTGCCGGGAACGGATCTTTTGCCATTGATCTCCCTCTGGACCGCTATTTTCTGGTGGTAAAAAGAGAACAGTACCTCACCAGAACTTTGCAAGTAGACCTGCAAGAAAAAAACCCCCTTGACCTGGGACTCATTAGACTCCAGGCCGGAGACCTGAATAATGATAACAAAATTGACCTGACAGACCTCACTCTTTTATCTCTGGCCTATCAGACAAAGCCCGGCGATTATAACTGGAATCCCCTTGCCGATCTGAATGGAGACGGCTTTATCAATATGATTGACCTGACCGTACTTACCCAAAACTACGGGACAACCGGAGATAACGTAAGGCATTGATTTTATCTCTTTTTCACGATAAAATGTATACGTAACCAAAGATTCGAAACTTTTAACTCGGACTGATAAGAGATTGGGGGAATTCCAATGCCGGCTAACCTGACACCTCAGTACCATGCTGCTGAAGAAGCCTTCAAGAAAGCTGCAACCCTTGAGGATAAAATTGAAGCCCTGCAGGAAATGCTGGCCGTGATACCCAAACACAAAGGAACGGAGAAGCTGCAGGCCGACCTCAAACGCCGCCTCTCTAAATTACGGGATGAGGGAGAAAAAAAGGCAAAAGGAAGCCATTATAATCCTTTTTTTGTAGAAAGGCAAGGAGCGGGACAGGTTGTCCTGGTCGGTTATCCCAATACAGGCAAATCAGCTCTTTTATCTGCTTTAACCAGAGCAAAAGCAAAAATTGCCGCATATCCCTTTACAACCTCTGTTCCCCTGGCAGGAATGATGCCTTATAAAGATATTTATATTCAACTGGTCGATACTCCACCGTTATGCCGGGAAAGCCCGCCGCCGGGCTTATTAAACACGCTTCGGGGAGGCGATCTGTTGCTGATTACTGTAGACGCCGGCACTGATCAATGCCTGGAACAAGTGGAAGAAACGTTCACTTTTTTGCTTAATAAAAAAGTAATCTACAACCTGTCAGGGAAACGGCCGCCTCAAGATAACCAGGAATTCGAAGGAAGACAGGTTCTCCCTTTCTTAATAGCCGCGACAAAAATTGATCACCCTGACGCTGCAGAACACCTGGAAATTTTACGAGAACTTAATCCGCAGCTTGCTTTCCTGGAAATATCTGTTGCCTTAGAAACGGGTTTGGAAACGCTGAGAAACAGCATTTTTGAAGCCCTTGAGATCATCAGGGTCTATACTAAAGCACCGGGAAAACAGCCGGATATGGA
The DNA here is from genome assembly GCA_964419485.1 of uncultured Dethiobacter sp. GTDB lineage: Bacteria > Bacillota > Dethiobacteria > DTU022 > UBA8154 > DUNV01. Next base: position 402 of record CAYQQF010000009.1, on the reverse strand, counting down.
TAATCCTTTTGTCCTTAAAAAGGGAGGAACAGTCCTGGATCTGGCCTACAACATCCACCGGGATTTTCCCAACCGCCTGAAAAATGCCCGCATCTGGGGATCATCAAAATTTGACGGACAATCCGTGGCCAGGGAATATGTCCTGGAAGACGGAGACATAGTGGAACTAAACGTTTAATAAGTCGCTTCACACCCGGCAAATCTCGTGAGGAAAGCCCTATCCCCAAAGCCGGCACAACAGCTTATCAGGTTTTGCTGTACCCTCGTATGCCACCGTGCTGCAACCCTGTGATTTCGCTCAGAATTGACTCCAGACAATTCTATGGCTCGACTCAAGGCTCCGGCTGCCATGCCGGGGGGACTGCCTCTCGCCTCTCGTCTCGCCCTGAATTGTTTGCTGAA
>CAYQQF010000008.1:0-23896 GCA_964419485.1 uncultured Dethiobacter sp. | reverse complement strand
CTCAGAGTCGGAAATTATCATGGTGGGAGATATTTTACACAGCCGGGTTGCCCGTTCACATTTTGCCGCTCTGCCGGCTTTTGGTGCCCGGGTCACCCTGGTGGGCCCCCCTGCTTTACTTCCCGGAGAACTTGTCCCTTCCGGTATGAATTATTCGTACTGCTTTGATGACGTTGTTCCCCGAGGGGATGTGCTTTATTTGCTGAGGGTCCAGGCAGAACGTCACGGGCGTTTTTTTTCTTCTCCCGGCGAATATGCTTCCTTTTACGGGCTAAATGAGCAGAGGCTGGCCGGTTTTAAGCTAAAACCGTTCGTAATGCATCCCGGGCCGGTTAATCTGGATGTTGAACTGAGCAGCGGAGCCCTGCGCTTTATGGAAAGGGTTTGCCCGGAAAAAATACTTATTCAAAAACAGGTCCAAAATGGTGTTTATGTCCGCATGGCTGTTTTAGACCTGCTAATCTCCGGAAGGATGGTTTAAATGGAACTGCTTTTGCGAGGAGGAATTTTATACGATCCGGCAGCAGGATGGTCCGGGCCTGCCGAAATCTTAATTCGGGGAAACAGGGTCGAGGCGGTCTCCGTATCCCTGGGGAGGAATGTTGCCCTTCCTGTACTGGATATCCGGGGGAAAGTCGTTCTTCCCGGATTGGTGGATATGCACGTTCACCTCAGGGAACCCGGGGAAGAAGGCAAGGAGACCATTGACTCCGGGTGCGCGGCCGCAGTGGCAGGCGGCTTTACCTCGCTGGCCTGCATGCCCAATACTCTTCCTCCGGCAGATAACAAGACGGTTATCTCCTATATCAGGGAGCGTGCCGAAAAAACAGGTCTGGCCCGTGTATATCCGCTGGGGACAATTTCTAAAGGTTTGGCGGGCAAAGAGCTCTCCAACATGTGGGAGCTTGCGCTGGAAGGTGTGAAGGGTTTTTCCGACGATGGCAGGCCTGTAATGGACAGCGGATTGATGATCAAGGCCATGCAGGCTGCCCTGGCACTTAAGCTGCCCATAATTTCTCATAGTGAAGATCTTTCCATTGCAGAAAACGGAGTCGTCCACGCCGGTCCTACAGGTTACAGACTGGGACTTCCGGTAATACGGCCTGCTGCCGAAGCAGCCATGGTAGCCAGGGATCTGCTTCTTCAGGAAGAAATTAGAGGAAAACTTCACCTTGCCCATATCAGTTCCGAAAAGAGCGTGGCGCTGCTGAAATGGGCAGCGGCGCGGGGAGTTCCGTTTACCGCTGAAGTGACTCCCCACCATTTATTCTTGACTGAAGAAGCAGTCGGGCATTTTTCTCCCGATGCGAAGATGAATCCCCCTCTGAAAGAGGCCGCTGACCGGCAGGCTTTGCTGGAAGCGCTGCAGGGAGGCCTTATTGAAGTTGTCGCTACCGACCATGCGCCGCACCGTCCGCAGGATAAAGAAAAAGATTTTCTCAGCGCACCTTTTGGTGTTGTTGGGTTGGAAACTGCTCTTCCCCTGGTGATTACCAAATTGCTTTTAAAGGACTTGATCTCCTGGGAGCGGGTTGTCGAAATGTTTTCTAGAGCCCCATCCCGCATCCTGAATATTCCCGGAGGAACCCTTGCTCCCGGTTCTGCGGCGGATCTTGTCGTCATTGATCTGCAGGAAAAGCGGCGCGTGGAAAAAGATAAATTTTACTCCCTGGGCAGAAATACTCCCTTCCAGGGCTGGGAGCTACAAGGATTTCCCGTTTTGACTATGGTCGGAGGAGACATCAAGATGCTGTCCGGAAAAGTAAAAGGTTTCTCTTTGGACTTTTTGTCTGTACTGGAGGCTGCCTTTGTAAAGGGGTCGATTTAAATGTTCTTGTCTAGAGCGCGGGTACTGGAGAGGGAAGAAGTGGCTGACGGGTATTTTTCTTTGCTGTTGGAAGAAAGGCGGCTGGCAAGGGAGGCTTTTCCCGGGCAATTTTTGCACATACGTATTACCGACAATGCGGTCCCTTTTTTGAGGCGTCCTTTCAGCATAGCCGGAACTTTTCCCGGGGAAGGGCTTTCCCGGGTTATCTTTCGCCTCAGCGGAGAGGGGACAAAGATTTTAAGCAGAATTCGCAGTGGTGACGCTCTGGACTGTTTGGGCCCGCTGGGGAACGGGTTCAAACCCAGCGAGGATCTTCAGCCTTCTGTTCTTGTAGGCGGGGGGATTGGGGTTGCGCCCCTGCTTTTCCTGGCAAAAACACTGGAGAAAAGTCGTAAAAAGGTTATCCTGTATTATGGAGTATCGCGAGCTGCCGAGTTGCTGCCTGTGCAGAAATTTCTTCCTCCCGGGGTGGATGTAAACCTGGCTACAGATGACGGTTCCGGCGGTTTTAGAGGATTTGTGACGGATCTGCTTCAGTCCCATCTGCAGACAGGGTTTTTACCGGGGGAAATATTTGCCTGCGGTCCCCGCCCGATGCTGCAGAACCTGGCGGAAATGTACAGGGGCAAAGAAATTTCTATGCAGTTCTCCCTGGAAGAAATGATGGCCTGCGGAATTGGAGCCTGCCTGGGTTGTTCCATAGAAGTTCAAAACGGTGAAAAAGAAACGGTTTATAAGCGTGTCTGCCGGGATGGGCCGGTTTTTAATTTTTTTGAGGTGGTATGGTAGATGGAAAATCTCAAGGTTAAACTGGGTCCCCTTGAACTGAGAACCCCATTTATGGCCGCTTCCGGAACGTTTGGATTTGGCGAGGAATATTCATCCCTGGTAAATCTGCAGGATTTCGGTGCTCTGGTTGTTAAGGGATTGACACTTAAACCCCGAAAAGGTAATCCCTCTCCCCGCATTGTAGAAACCCCTGCCGGAATGTTGAATGCCATCGGTTTGCAAAATCCCGGACTCGGTGTTTTTCTCTCCAGAGAGCTTCCGCGTCTGAAAAAAGCCGGAGCGGCTGTAATCGTCAATATTGCCGGAGATACAGAAGAAGATTATGTTACTCTTGCCGAAGAACTTTCACGGGCCGGGGAAGGCTTGCTCGCTATCGAACTGAACGTTTCCTGCCCTAACGTAAAAAAAGGCGGGATTCTTTTTGGAACGTCTCCAACAATTCTTGCCTCACTGGTGGAAAAAGTTCGTCTGGCCTGTTCACTGCCGCTCATTGTCAAACTTACTCCCAATGTAACCGCTATCACAGAGACGGCACGCGCGGCAGAAAGCGGCGGGGCGGATATCCTCTCCCTTGTTAATACCTTTCGGGGAATGGTTATTGATATTGCTTCCAGGCGCCCATTTCTTGGGAACAGAACAGGGGGACTTTCCGGTCCGGCCATCAGACCTCTGGCAGTTTGCCTGGTTTATGACGTCTACGCTGCCGTAAAAATTCCCATCATAGGGATGGGAGGCATTGTGACATTGGAAGACAGCCTGCAGTTCTTTATGGCCGGTGCCGCTGCCGTTGCCGTAGGTTCGGCTAATTTCCCCGATCCGGTGACGATCCCCCGGCTGACGGGAGAGTTGAGCGATTTTCTGAAAAAACAGGGCCTTCAGTCTTTGGAGGAAATAATTGGAGCAGCTCACGCCTAGGATACAAGAAACGGAAAGATGTGAGCAGGGATGAAAAACGATAAAAGCATTTTGAAGTTTTGCGGCTGAAAAAGCCGGAAAGGTGGTATTATGTCTTTGTTTGGTAAAGAAGAACTCTCGCATAAAGGCTCTTTGGCAGAGAAAATTATTGTTGCCCTGGATGTGGACAATGAAGAGGACGCATACATACTGGTAAATCAATTATTTCCCCCGATAACTTATTTTAAGGTTGGCCTGAAGCTTTTTGTCTCCTGCGGACCTCGTATTATTGCTGCTTTGAAAAAATTTGGGGTCAGGATATTTCTTGATCTAAAATTTCACGATATCCCTCATACTGTGGCTTCAACTGCCGAAGTGGCTGTGCGCCATGGTGTAGATATGTTTAATATTCATTTAAGCGGCGGCCGGGATATGATCATGCGTACAGTTGAGGCAGTGGAAAACGTTTCTCAACAACTGGGCGTTTCCAGACCTCTTATTGTCGGTGTTACTGTTTTAACTTCTTTTAGTGAAAAGACGCTGCGAGAAGAAGCGGGAGTGGCGAGAAACCTGGAAGAACATGTCATTTGCCTGGCCCGGATGGCCAGAGAAAGCGGATTAAACGGTATTGTGGCTTCTCCGCGGGAAGCCTCCATGGTACGTCAAAAAATTGGTGATGATTTTGTGATTGTAACTCCCGGAGTTCGGCCTTTGTGGGCCGCTTCCGGCGACCAGCAGCGTATTCTGACCCCCCGCAGGGCCATGGAGAACGGTGCCAGTTATCTGGTTATCGGCAGGCCGATTATCGAGCATTCCTCCCCCCGAGAAGCCGCCGAAAAAATTCTTGCTGAAATGCATAGTTAATAGTATAATAAAAAGTAGTTATATTTAGAATATACTTTATAATTTGAGGTTAAAAGATAATGCAATACAGTAATTTTTTTTATCTTATTTTTTGAATTTTCTGTGCTGTTTTTAAGTTTAAAAAAGTATAGGAATAGGGGAGAAGCGGTTTGAAAAAAGTTAAAGTTCTTGGATGCGGTAATATCCTCGCCTTTGACGAAGGAGTTGGTATCCATATTGTACGGCAACTGCGGCGCGAAATCTTGCCGGAACGGGTAGAGATCGAAGAGTTGAAATCTCCGGGGAAAATACTGCCCGAGCTTATCACCGGTTCGGATAAGCTGATTATTATTGACGCCTGTCGGGGGGAAGACGTGCATGGGGGATTCGCGGAGAGGTATCGCTGGGGAGACGGAGAATTAAAAAACATTTTTTCCCGGACTATTCATGCCGTTCATCTTTCTCCGTTGTTTGAACTGAATGAAACTAATTTTTCCAGAAAACTGCCCCAGGAAATTGTGATATTTGGGATTAAAATTGGAGAAAAGAAAAAATTTGGCGTTGGGCTCAGCAAAGAAGTCTTTGCCTCGCTGGATGACGCCATAAATGCTGTCTTGCAGGAGCTATATTAATTTATCAGTCACTGCCCGGGTATGCGAAATTCGGCAGCTCTAAATTCAGGCGGTCCCACCATTATACATTTATTATTATAGTAATAATTTGACAAGGGTGTTTTTATTGGATATGATTAGTTACGGAAACGAACAATTAGAGGATGCGGGTTTTACCAATGAGAGTCGGTATTCATATGTCTCAAAAAGGTGGGTTCCACAGAAATGTAAGGCGTGCTGCACAGATTGGCTGTCGGTCTTTGCAAATCTTTGCCGGCAATCCTACATCATGGAAATCTCCGCTGTTCAACCCCGAAGATTTGAAGAAACGTGCTGTTGTTTTGCACGAAAATAACATTTTTCCCCTGCTTGTTCATGCGCCTTATCTCATCAACCTTTCTGCGGTAAAAGAAGAGTTCCATCATAAATCCATAAAGTTGCTCCGTGAAACGATGGAGAGGGCGTCTTATCTGGAGGCCCTTTTTGTAGTGCTTCATGTAGGGAGTCATCGCGGTATGGAGTTTGAGGAGGGACTGGAGCTTTTCATTTCGACAATAAAAACGGAGAGCAGGCACTGGCCTGGGAAAGTGCAGCTGCTGTTGGAAAATACCGCCGGAGGAGGAAATTTGCTGGGAGGTTCTTTTGCTTCCATCGGTTATATTGTAAAGAGCCTGGAAGATGATTTGCCGCTGGGGGTATGTCTGGATACGGCTCATGCCTGGGCGGCAGGTTATGACTTTTCTTCAGCTAAAGGATTGCACGCTCTTTTCGATGATCTGCGCCGCCATATCGGTCCGGAGTATGTTAAAGCATTACATGTGAATGATAGCACTACTCCATGCGGGTCTCACCGGGACCGTCATGCTCATTTAGGGGAAGGCCTGATCGGAGAAGAGGGATTAACGGCTTTTCTGCGGTTTCCATGGCCGGATGATATTCCCGCTATACTGGAGACACCTGAAACCGGAACTGATTGGGATGTTGTCAATTTGAACAGGCTGCGTCTTTATGCCGGTGAAAACCGTGAATCTTTTCCGGTTCGACAAGGAGAGTAATCCTATGGCCAGGGAAAAGACTATTTTTGTCTGCCGGGAATGTGGTTATGAAGCATACAAATGGATGGGCCGCTGTCCATCCTGTCAGGGCTGGCAGACTTTTCAGGAAGAACGGGTTTTAAAGAAGGTCTCGGAGGCCGGCTATACTTTAAGGAGCCCCGGCGGCGAATTGCGGTCGCTCGGCGAGATAGTTCCACTAGAGGAAGAGCGCTTTTTAACGGGTATCGGCGAGTTTGATCGCGTTCTTGGCGGTGGGGCAGTTCCAGGTTCAACCATCCTGGTCGGCGGTGATCCCGGTATCGGTAAATCGACACTGCTTCTGCAGGCGGCTCTTACGCTTGCTTCCCGGAATTACAAGGTGCTCTATGTGACCGGCGAAGAATCGCTGCAGCAGGTCAAAATGCGGGCGGAAAGATTAAATCTAACACAGCATTCACTTCTGGTTCTGGCAGAGACGGAGTACAGCGTTATTGAAAAACAAATTGTACAAAATATGCCTGACCTGGTTATTCTGGACTCCATCCAGACGGTTATGAAAAGTGAACTGGGTACTGTTCCCGGAAGTGTAATCCAGATTCGGGAAGTAACGGCATCTCTGATACAACTGGCCAAAAACCGTCAAATTACCTTTTTTATTGTCGGTCATGTAACCAAGGAAGGGGCGATTGCCGGACCCCGTATGCTGGAGCATATGGTTGATTGTGTCCTCTATTTTGAAGGGGAGCGCTATCAGAACTTTCGTATCCTTCGAGGAGTAAAAAACCGTTTTGGCTCAACAAACGAAATAGGGATTTTTACCATGGAAACGCGAGGTCTGGTTGAAGTGGATAACCCTTCAGCGCTGTTTCTGGAGCAGCGGCCCATAGATGCCTCCGGTTCAGTTGTCGTCCCTTCCATGGAAGGGACCCGTCCCCTGCTGGTAGAGATCCAGGCCCTCGTTACTCCTTCTTGCTTCGGTGCGAACCCTCGTCGCGTTTCTACAGGGCTCGATTACAACAGAGTTGCGCTGATTATCGCTGTCCTGGAAAAAAGGTTGGGTCTGCAGCTTTCCAGCGGTGATATTTTTGTTAACGCCGTTGGCGGAGTCAAAGTAATGGAACCGGCTGTGGATCTGGGGGTGGCGCTCAGCATTGCCTCCAGTTTTCGGGACAGGCTTGTTCTCCCGGAAACTATGGTTGTCGGGGAGATCGGACTAACCGGGGAAGTACGTCCGGTAAACCGCCTGGAAGAACGTCTCCGGGAGGGGGTAAAGATGGGTTTACACCGCTGTATTGCGGCAAGCGGCAATCTCAGTAGAGGTCTTAAGGACAATATCGCGGATATAACCGAAAAATTGGATATTATCGGTGTTTCTACTGTTGCAGAGGCTTTAAACCTTGTTTTGAAGGGGTAATTTTTTTACATAACTTTTTACAGAAGGTGAAAATACCCCAGGGCACTGAGCTTTTCATATTCTTTGCGATAAACATCTTCAAGATTAACATTTAAAAGGTGACAAAGGGCGGCGAGATAAAAGAGATTTTTACCTATTTCTTCCTGGATTGTTTCCCTGCAGTTTTCACATAAACTGCCTGCCAGGTGAGAATCCATGTATTTGCGGCAGTCCTCCAGGGAGACATCGGGCGGGATCTCTTGTTTGCGGGCGTTAACGGAAATGCACCCACAACCGGTAACCGTTTTACTGATACATCTGTTCACCCGGACAGCCGATTCAGAGTGTTTGGAGAGCGTATCTAGAATGCTGCGGTGTTTGAGCAGCAATTCTGAAACTTTATCCTGAAATAACCCGACTATTTCTTTATTCCTGGTTACCATAATTATGTCACCCCTTTTCTTTTGTCTATGACCATATTATACTTGTTTTTTTTCAAACTTGTCAACTTTCTGTAAGTAAACAACGGAGATGTTTTTAAAATAAATATTTTCAGGACTAAGGCCCAAAACACCTTAAAGGTGTAACCTGCAAGTCAAAGAACAATCCGTCTGTTATTTGGAAAATTGTGTCATGCCATGACGGTGTCATTGACATTTCCTTTAGCTTATGATAAAATTCGTACTTTTCTTTGACAGAAAAAATGTTATATGTTAAAATTATATAATAGTACAAACTATGTTATCCCCTCAAGAATCGTAAGGAGGCCGGGGTTAATGTTCAATATTGGAGATAAAGTTGTTTATCCAATGCATGGTGCCGGTGTTATCGAATCTATTGAAGAGAAGGAAATTCTTGGCGACCGGAAAAAATATTATGTAATGAATATGCCTGTGGGAGATATTAAAGTAATGATTCCCATGGATAATGTGGAAAGAATTGGTCTGCGGGATGTTATTGGAAAAGGTTCTCTTCAAGAAGTATTTGAGATCCTGGAGAGCGTGGAAGAGAGTACAAATCCAAACTGGAATCGTCGCTACAGGGCTAATATGGATAAGATTAAAAGCGGCAATATTTTCAAAGTCGCTGAAGTTGTCCGCAGTCTTCTGTTGCGGGAAAAGAAAAAAGGGCTTTCTTCCGGGGAAAGAAAAATGCTGGAAAGTGCCAAGCAAATTTTGATGAGTGAGTTGTTGATGGTTAAGGGAGTAGATAGAAATGAGATTGTTGACTATCTTGAAAAACTCTTTAGTCATCAGAATGTTGAAGATGAAGAAAGTTGAGCAGGCTGGAGATTTAAGGCGTGATTTATACTGACAGTCTGGAAAGACATCATTGCGATGTCTTTTTTATTACGGTACCTGGAATTAGAATAGCGATAATACATTTTTTCATTCCAACCCGGGTTCTATCTCCCGGCTCCAGAGTTTTTTTCGCAAGTGAGTATAATTATCCTTGAATAAGGGTAAAAATATACGTTATAATATAACAAAGACGCAAGTTAGTTTAAGGTGAAAGGAGGTGAATTTTATGGTAAGGATTGCTTTTCGGATTATCCTGACGATTATGGGCGCTGTCGGCGGTTTCGAACTTTTTAAAATTGCTGTATCTTCACCCATTGTTGCTACAGGCCTTCCTTTTTCTCTTCCCTCAGGGATCTGGTTCTCGGTTTTAGGAGGAATCATATTTGGACTTATATTTTATTTTATAACGCCTTTTGTGGTGGATAATGTTGGCAGGATCGCAGCTTGGTCGGACAGCAAACTGAAATTGATACCCACCAGAGACATTGTTTTGGGAGTTTGTGGATTAATTATCGCTCTTTTAATCGGTGTTTTGTTGAATTACCCTCTGGGGCGTATTCCTTATGTCGGCCCCTACCTTTCTCTATCGATTACCCTGATTCTGGCATACCTGGGTGTTACATTTATCCTTAACCGCAAGGACGAATTTTCCTTTTTTACAAATCAACTGCTTAAACGGCCTGTTTTGTCTTCCGGAAAAAAAGAAAAGGCAGGAAAGATACTTGATACCAGTGTGATTATTGATGGCCGCATTTTGGATATTAGCAAGACCGGTTTTCTCGAAGGGGAGATCCTTGTGCCGGGTTTTGTCCTGGAGGAGCTGAGACATATTGCCGATTCCCCGGACCTTTTAAAAAGGAACCGCGGGCGTCGCGGTCTGGATATTTTAAACAAAATGCAAAAAGAGCTTGATATCCCTGTTACTATTATTAATAAAGATTACGAGGAAATCTCTGAAGTGGATAGTAAACTTGTCAAGCTGGCCCAGGATGAAGGTTCTGTGATTCTCACCAATGACTTTAATCTTAACAAGGTTTGTGAGCTGCAGGGTGTCGGTGTATTAAATATCAATGAGTTGGCCAACGCTGTTAAACCGGTAGTTCTTCCCGGAGAAGAGATGCTGGCTCATATTATTAAGGACGGAAAAGAAATCGGCCAGGGTGTTGCCTATCTTGATGACGGGACCATGATCGTGGTGGAAGGCGGGAGACGTTTCATTGGCGATACCATCGAAGTGCTGGTGACCAGTGTTTTACAGACGGCGGCAGGCAGGATGATTTTTGCCAAGCCCAAGCTTGCTTTTTCCGAAAAGATTAGTACTTAACCATAAACAGGAGAGCAGCATGAAAAACTGCCGCATGCCGGATATTTATGAGTTATGGACGGCTCGAGCAGTAACTACGAATGGGGAGGCTGCTTATGAAAATGGCCGGTCCGGTACTGATAATGCCCGCAGCAGGCCGGGGGAAACGTATGGGTGGAGAAAGAAACAAGCCGTACCTGCTGCTTGCAGGTAAACCGGTTTTTGCCCACACACTCCGGGTTTTTACCGAACTCGGCCTTTTTCCCCGTATAATTCCGGTTATCGCTCCCGGAGAGGAACAATGTTTTCAGAGGTGGATTTTACTCCCGTTTTTCAGTCATGTGGAAAATATTTTTCCGGTTTTGGGCGGGGAGGAGAGGCAGGCCTCTGTTTTTAACGCGCTGGAGATTCTTCATCAGGAAGGAATCCCCGGAGATACTCTTATTTGTATTCATGACGCAGTACGCCCTCTTGTTCAGGGCAGGCTTATCCAAAGCGTCTTGCAGGAAGCCCTGGAGCGCCAGGCGGCAATCGCCGGAGTAGCTCTAAAAGATACCGTTAAAATGGTCGATAGTCTGGGATGTGTACAGAGCACTCCTCCCAGGGAACGTTTAATATTAACACAGACTCCTCAGTGTTTTCACTTTTCTATTCTCTGGAAGGCCCACTGTCTTGCCCGAGAGGAGGGCTTTTTTGGCAGCGACGATGCAGTTCTGGTGGAGAGAACGGGTGTTTCGGTCAGGGTTGTTCCGGGAAGTTATGACAATATCAAGTTAACAACCCCTCATGACCTTAAAATAGCCGAGGTGCTTTTTCCCGGCAGAAAAGCAGATGAAGACGATGAAGACCTGGATCTTTTGTACGGAGGGCGCTGCACTTAGGGATATTATGAAGCCGGTGGATGCTTTTCTTTTTAAGTAGCCAGGCGGAAAAGGACAAGGAAACGTTAAAGGAGGTGCAGCCTGGGTGCTAGGCTCTCTCAGGCGAGCAGATTTTAGTAACCAGGTTCTCAGGTAATGAACTGGCGTATCGGGTTAGGTTATGATGTTCATCCTTTGGCTAAGGATCTGCCGCTTATTCTTGGTGGTGTAAAGATACCTTATACTTTGGGGCTGGCAGGATATTCCGATGCGGATGTTTTGACGCACGCTATCATTGATGCTCTTCTTGGCGCCGCATCGTTGGGAGATATCGGCAGTCATTTTCCTGCTGGAGATCCACGGTTTAAAGGGATCTCCAGTCTTTTGCTTTTAAAAGAGACGATTTCTATGCTGGAAAAGGCCGGTTATTTAATTGGGAATATTGACAGCGTAATTGTCGCCGAAAAGCCTCGTTTTACCCCGTACATACCTGAAATGCGCAAAAAACTTGCTGAAACACTTCATGCCCCGGAGACGGCCGTTTCCGTAAAAGCAACGACAACGGAAAAACTGGGTTTTACCGGCAGGGAAGAGGGGATTGCCGTTCACGCGGTAGCCCTCATCCAAACAAAGCAGTAAGGAGGGGAAATGATGATAAAATTTTATAACACATTAAGCCGAAGTAAAGAACCGCTGCAACCCGTGCAGGAGGGTAAGATTGGAATTTATGCCTGCGGACCTACCGTATATGATTATTTTCATATCGGCAATGCCCGGGTGTTTCTGACTTTCGATGTTTTGAGACGTTACCTTCAATACCGCGGCTTTAAAGTTACCTTTGTGCAGAATTTTACGGATATTGATGATAAAATGATTAACCGGGCGGCAGAGCTGAAGATTTCCGTGAACGAACTGGCGGAGAGAAATATTCGTGCCTACAATGAAGATACGGAAGCTTTGGGTGTGCTGCCGGCCGACTACCAGCCCAGGGCAACCCATCATATCCCGCAGATTATTGCCCTTATTGAAAAACTAATGGAGAAGAATCTTGCTTACGAACTGGAAGGGGATATTTATTATCACGTTGCCTCTTTCCCCTCGTACGGAAAACTTTCCCATCAAAACCTGGAAGAGCTTTCTTTGGGAGCCAGAGTGGAGATTGACGAAAGAAAACGTCATCCCATGGATTTTGCCCTCTGGAAAAAAGAAAAACCGGGAGAACCATCCTGGGAAAGTCCCTGGGGCCGGGGAAGACCCGGATGGCATATTGAATGTTCGGCTATGTCCATGGTTTACCTGGGTGATACATTGGATATTCATGGAGGAGGACAGGATCTTATTTTTCCCCATCATGAAAATGAAATTGCCCAAAGTGAAGGTGCTACGGGAAAACCTTTTGCCCGGCACTGGCTTCATGTGGGTTATCTGAATATTGACGAGGAAAAAATGTCCAAAAGTCTGGGAAATGTTCTTACCGTGCGCCAGCTGGTTAAGGAGATAAACCCCATGGTCCTGCGTTTTTTTATGCTGGCGGCCCATTACCGCAGTCCCATTAATTTCTCCAGCGAGCATCTGGACCAAGCCGGTAAAGCGCTGGAAAGGCTTAATACCCTGATTTACAAGCTAATGGAACGCCAAAGGCGGGTTGCCGAAGGTGTCCCCTCGGATGAAGAGCAGGAACTCCTCAGTTTTCTGAAAGCCTCCCGGAAGCGGTTTGTAGAAGCCATGGACGACGATTTTAATACTGCTGAAGGAATAGCCGTTCTTTTTGAACTGGCCAGAAAAACAAATAACTACCTGGACCGCTTCCCGGAACAAAAACGGAATGTTCTGGAACCCATTTTAAATTTTTATCAAGAAGTTAACGATATTTTGGGGTTTTTAAAGCTGGACAGGGATTTTGATACCAGTCTGGAAAAAGAAATCGAGGAGCTCATCGCTGCCAGGGAAAAAGCCAGAAGTGAAAAAAACTGGCCTCTTGCCGATTCGATTCGTGATCAGCTTAAAGAAAAAAATATTCTTCTTGAGGATACGCCGCAGGGTGTCCGCTGGAAAATCCTGGACGGGGAGAAGGCAAACTCATGAACTTATTAAATGCAGGTGACGGCAAGGTCGTCTTACTCGCGGGCGGAGGGAAAATATTTACCGATATCGCGGCCAAATTCGTTAAATCAGAGAGGTCACTGGAGGAAATAATCGCTTCTCCATATGATAAAAAAATTGTCTACAACATCATTAACAGCGGGCACAAAGCAGCCGTTGAATTCGATTATTTTATTTTTGGCGTGGAAGGATATTCAAGAGTTACGGAAGTACAGCTGGTTAGAAAAAGGATCGCCTCATATATTATTAAAACCGGAAGAGCCGATAAAAAAGGCAAAAGATCGTTTGACATGGTCTTGCCGAAGAATATTCAGAACTTTTCGGCAGGCGTTGAAGTACCTGTTGATTCAATAAAACTTTTAGACGGAACTCCTTTGAGCAGCTGTCTTAATGGGGCTAACAATACACATCTCGATCTGCAAATTGATGCGGCATTGATTTTAAAGATAATTGAATCATGGTATACACAGGGGGTACAAAATAAACTTCCGGAAGAAGACCTGCGCTATCTTAAACCGCAGGCAACTGAATTCAAGGGACTTATTGGCATGAATGCGCATGCCTTAATGGACTGGTTTGCTATCAGATGCTGCAAAAATGCCCAGGGCGAAATCAGAGATATGGCCAATAAAATGATGGCCCTGTGCAAAGAAGCTGCCCCTGACCTTTTTGCCCAGGCCGGCCCTAATTGTAAAGTTCTGGGTTACTGTCCGGAGAACGACTTTCAGCATAAAGATTGCCGGGGGAAAATACCGACTAAAAATGAAGCTATGGCTATCCTGAAAAAGTATCAAAATAAAGGGGAAACAATTTGAAGAAGAAAAGAGAAAAGAAGAACGGTTCCGATATGATCTGGGGCCGCCACCCCGTTTTAGAGTCATTAAAGGGCTTTCTTCCTGTTCAGGAAATACACTTGCATGACGGAGCCGGGGGGAGAGTTGTTGAGCAAATCTTAGAGCTTGCTAAATGCAGAGGAATTCCTGTAAAAAAGGTGTCGCGGACAGAGCTGGAGCAGAAGGCCCCGGGAGAAAATCATCAAGGCATTATTGCTTATATTTCTCTTTACCGCTATCTTACCCCTGATGAACTGTTACGCCAGGCCCGCCTGGAAGGCCGGATTCCTTTTCTTCTCATGCTGGATCATCTTCAAGACCCATATAATTTTGGTTCCCTGCTGCGGACCGCCTCTGTGACCGGTGTTTCCGGAGCAGTTATACCGCGGGACAGGGCCTGCGGAGTAACCCCTGCAGTTTTTAAAGGTTCTGCAGGAGCTCTGGCCCATGTGCCGGTTGCCCGGACCGTCAACCTGGCCAGAGAAGTAGATCTTTTTAAAAAAGAGGGGCTCTGGATTATGGGGGCTGATATGGAAGGTGATTTATCGTTTTTCGAAGCGGATTTCCAGCTTCCCCTGGCCCTTATTCTCGGCGGTGAGGGGAAGGGGCTTTCCAGGCTGCTCAGGGAGAAATGCGACTTTTTACTGCGCGTTCCTACCGGAAAAGCAATCTCATCATTAAACGTTGCCGTGGCGGGAGGAATTATTATGTATGAAGTTTACCGGCAGCGAGGCCTGCGGGTCTAATTATTTGGGGAGAGAGAAAATGTCTTTGTTGCTTGTGGATGGGTATAACATTATTAATAACTGGCCTGAGTTTGAAGTTCTGTGCCGTGAGAATCTAGACGCTGCCAGAGCCAAACTGGCTGATATTTTAAGCGAATTTGTCCCCCTGCTCTGGGAAAAAATTATTATTGTTTACGATGCCTACCAGGTAAAGGGCAAGCCTAAGGTTTACCGGGAAAGCAAGAATATCGAAGTGGTTTTTACAGGACAAGGACAGACGGCCGATGCCTTTATTGAACGGTTGGTAGTCAACCTGCGGGAAATTGGGGAGGAAGTAGAGGTCGCTTCTTCCGATTATTTGGAACAGAACCTTGTTATCTGGAAAGGAGGACGAAGGATCTCCTCCAGGGAACTGCGAGAACTTCTGTGGAGTTCCAGGACTGAACTGCAGGATAAATTTGTGCTGCCGCCGCCCCGGGATCTCCTGGATGACCGGCTTTCGGAGACATTAAAAAATCTACTGGAAAAATGGCGATGCCGGTAAGGGTCTGGTGGAATAACCTGTCATCTATTTCCAGTAGTTGCAAAGATGAAATGTTTTGCCGTGAAGAAATGCTTGACGCTCTCAGGGGCATAAGATATAATAGCAAAGAAGAGATCTCCCAATATAGCAACGGAGGCGATGCTTGTGGGCTTAACGGTGCAGGGGCTGAGGGAGGAAAAAGGTGTATGCACAGAGCTGGATTTTTTAAAGGCGGAAGAATACGAAGAAAGAACAGATGAAGAAGTTGCCGAAGAAGCCAAAGACGGAAATAACATCGCCCTGGAGTTTCTTATTAATAAGTACAGAAATTTTGTGAAAGCTAAAGCGCGTTCTTATTTTCTTATCGGCGCTGACCGTGAGGATATTATTCAAGAGGGGATGATTGGTTTATACAAGGCAATCCGGGATTTTAGAGGTGACAAGCTCTCTTCTTTTCGGGCTTTTGCAGAGCTTTGTATTACCCGTCAGATTATCACGGCGATTAAAACGGCGACAAGGCAGAAGCATATTCCGCTTAACTCCTATGTTTCCTTGAATAAGCCCATTTATGACGAGGATTCTGACCGCACCTTGCTGGACATACTTTCCGGCACTAAAGTGACGGATCCGGAAGAGCTAATGATTAACCGGGAAGAATATTTTGATATCGAATTTAAGATGGGAGAAATTCTCAGCGATCTGGAATGGCGCGTCTTAATGCTTTACCTGGAGGGTAAATCTTATCAGGAAATTTCTATTGAATTGCGGAGGCATGTCAAATCTATCGATAATGCTCTGCAGAGAGTAAAGCGTAAGCTTGAGCGCTATTTGGAAATCAGGCGGGTGTAGCTCAATGGCAGAGCCCTGGCTTCCCAAGCCAGTCGCGTGGGTTCGATTCCCATCACCCGCTCCACAAGAAAGCCCTCCTGAAGGGGAGGGTTTTATTTTTTGGCGTTTGAGCTTTCAGAGGCAATAGAGACAAAGGAGATGATTTTCTTGGGTAACTTTGTTAAACAGCCAAAGCTGCCTTCTCTGGAAAAGAAAATGACCTGCCGGGAATTGCTGCACAGCAGGTGTTCCCGCTACGGCGACAAAACCTTCCTCATTGATCCGGATGGGGATAACAGCTATTCCTATGCCGGGTTTTTAGAAAAGGTCAACAGGGTAAGCAATATGCTCTGGAAACTGGGAATTCGTAAGGGAGACAAGGTTACTGTTTTTATGTCCAATTCTCCGCAGTATTTATGGTCTTATTTCGGTATTATTCAGCTGGGTGCGGTAATAATTCCGATAAATATCCACTTGAAAACCGAGGAGGCAGGTTATATTCTCCGCAATTCAGACAGCGTGGCTTTGTTCGCTTCCGGAGACTGTCTGGAACAGGCTTGTCAGGTACTGGCTGCCGAGAAGCTGGAGCTCCCCCTGCTCGCCTGGGAATTACCCGAAAAAATTTTGCCGGGGATTGATGCGGCCAGTGTCATTGATGTACCGTCTTGTCTTGAACGGGAAAAAGCGGAACTCCGGCCGGAAATAACAGGCATCTCCCTGGAGCCCGATGATGTCGCCCAGATTATGTATACTTCCGGGACGACCGGAAGACCTAAAGGGGCCATGCTTACCCATCATAACATGATTATCGATGCCCATTGGATAGTGAACTGGACCCGTCTGGAGGAAAACGACCGGGCCATGTGCGTCATGCCGCTTTTCCATATTAACGGCCAGATCGTTACTGTTATGACACCCCTGTATCATGGGGGCAGCGTGGTTTTGCCCGGAAAATTCAGTGTGAGAATGTTTTTTGAACATATCGCTGCTTACGGGGTGACCTATACCGGGACCGTGGCGACGATGTTATCGATGCTGCTGAACAAAAAGACTTCGCAGGATAAACCAAAGGAGAGCAGGTTAAAAATCGTTTTCTGCGGTTCTGCTCCTGTTCCGGAAAAAGTACAGGTAGAATTTGAAAAAACTTTTCAGGTAGCGGTTATTGAAGGGTACGGGATGACGGAGACAGCATGCCGCTCCACCTTTAATCAAGTGCCGCCGCCCGGGGAAGCGATGTTCGGACAGAGCGACGGTTACAGGAAAATCGGCTCCGTAGGGCTGCCCCTGGGAAACGAAATGAGGGTAGTAGATGAAAAAGGCAAGCCTCTTGGCCCAAATGAGCGGGGAGAAATTGTCATCAGAGGGGAAAATGTAATGAAAGGTTATTACAAAAACTCCGAGGCTAGTGAGCGCGCCTTTCAAGGGGGATGGTATCACAGTGGAGATATAGGTTTTTTCGACGAAGACGGATATTTTTATATTGTTGACCGCAAGACAGACATGATTATCAGAGGCGGTGAAAATATTTACCCCAGGGAGATTGAAGAAGTGCTTTACCGCCATAAAGCGGTTAAGGATGCAGCCTGTATCGGTATCCCGGATGAACTGTACGGTGAAGAGGTCATTGCCTTTGTTGCTTTAAAGGATAACGAACATTCTTCGGAAGAGGAGCTGGCAACTTTTTGCCGGCAACATCTCGCTGCTTTTAAATGCCCGAAAAAAGTTCAAATTTTGGATGAAATACCAAAAAGCTCTTCCGGAAAATTGCTGCGTAGAATGCTCAGGTAAGAGAAAGAAGCTGATACAAAAACTTATAAAAATAGAAAAATATTCAAATTCTCCTTCTGCTTTTTCAGGCTTAATTCTACCTGATTACGGTTATAATAATCTTAAACAAATTGAACTTTAGCCGTAAAAGTGCAGGAAGGAGTTGTTTTTTTTGAAAGCCGTTATAATGGCCGGAGGCGAAGGTGCCAGGCTGCGCCCTCTGACCTGTGACCGGCCCAAGCCGATGGTTCCTCTGATGGATAAACCCATGATGGAATATATTGTCGAACTGTTAACCAGGCATGGAATTACCGAACAAGCTGTAACACTCCAGTATCTTCCCGAGCAAATTAAAGATTATTTTGGTGACGGGTCCTCTTTTGGCGTCTCGCTATACTATTTTTTGGAGGATGAGCCTCTGGGGACGGCCGGAAGCGTCAAAAATGCAGCTTCGTTTTTAAATGAAACTTTTCTGGTTATCAGCGGGGATTGCCTGACGGATATCGACTTAAGTGCAGCGATAGCTTTTCACCGGCAAAAGAAAGCTCTTGTTACTATTGTGCTTACTCCCCAGGATAATCCGCTGGAATATGGTGTAGTTATGGTAGACGAGGAAGGAAAGATCTTACGCTTTCTGGAGAAACCAAGTTGGGGCGAGGTTTTTAGCGATACGGTAAATACGGGAATATATATTCTCGAGCCGGAAGTGCTCGACTACATCCCGGCAGGAAAAAAATTTGACTTCAGCAAAGATCTTTTCCCCTTACTGCTCAAAGATGATAAAGCGCTTTACGGTTGCTCCCTTTCAGGTTACTGGTGTGATATCGGCAGCCTGGAACAGTACCGTCAGACCAATTATGATATTCTCAATAAAAAAGTTAAAATCAGTCTAAATGCCTGGGAACAGAAACCCGGGGTATGGATCGCTGATGATGTTGAGACGGACCCCGGAGCCAATCTTATTCCACCTGTTTTTATTGGCAGGGGATGTTATATCGGTTCGGGCGCGGTTGTAGGCGGCTGCACGGTTCTCGGTTCCGGCAGCCGTGTTTTAAGTAAAGCTTCCGTTAAACGGGGGGTTATCTGGTCACAGACAACCCTTGAAGAAAATGCTGTGGTCCGGGGAGGCATCCTGGCGGGCGGTTCCAGATTGGGGACAGGTGCCGTTGTTTATGAAGGAGTGGTTGTGGGAGATAAGACCGTTGTTGAAAGTAAGGCGACACTAAAACCCGGGGTCAAATTGTGGCCCTGTAAAAGAGTGGAAAGCGGTGCGATTGTTCACGGCAATTTGATCTGGGGAGGGCAGGTCAGGCGTTCGCTTTTCGGAAGTATCGGTGTTGAGGGAGAAATACACAGCGATCTGTCTCTGGAAAGTACCCTGCGGTTAGGTTCTGCTTTTGCTCATTTACTCGGCGGGGATGTTCGGGTGGTAACAGGCGCGGATTCTTGGGGTCCCTCCCAGCTGCTGAAAAAAGTTTTAGAGGCCGGTTTGCTGGCCGGAGGTGCAGAGGTGCTGGATATTGGAAGCACTTTCGCTCCTGCTCTGCGTATGTCCATTACTGAACTGCAGGCACAAGGCGGGATCTATGTTCATTCTTGCTCGCATCATGAGGGACATTGTGTCCTCCGTTTTTTTGACCGGGAAGGGCTCCAGCTGGCGCATGGAGACGAAAGGAAGCTGGAGCAGATTCATTCCAGAGACGATTTTCCCCGCGCGGCAAAAGAAAAACTGGGCAAACTGAAACAGATCCCGGACTATAACCAGATCTATTCCGGAGCTTTGTTGGAAGATCTGGCCGTGCAGAGGATTAAGGATTTTCATTTTTCTCTCCTGCTCTTTTTTCCCGCCTTACATGTGGGGAATTTTTTAATTCCACTTTTTCAGGAGCTTGAGTGCCGCCTTACCGTCGTTCATCATCCACGCAAGGAAGAACTGACCTGTTGGGAACAGGATGATTTTATGCGCTTAAAAAAAGATTTCTCCCGCAATGTTGTCAAAGAAAAAGCTGATTTGGGATTCTGGATGGCTCCCAGCGGTGAAGAGATGCTTCTCTTTGACAACAAAGGAAATGAAATCTCCGGAGAGATTTATCAGGCTTTGCTCTCTTTGCTGATTTTAAGAGGAGGGAAAGCGTCTACTCTGGTCCAGCCGTTTTTTGCGTCCTGGGTTCACGAAGAACTGGCCGTGAAAAACAGAGGCAACGTCCTGCGCAGCAAGACATTGCCCAGACATTTTCAGGAAAAATTAAAAGAAACAGTGCATGGCGAGGTGTCTAAGGGGGGAAAATATCGTCCCGGTGATTTTTTACAGCTGGATGCGATGAGCACCCTGTTTAAAATTTTGGATTCTCTGTCCAGGGAAGAGAAAAGTCTATCTACCCTTTTAAAAGAAATTCCGGGGATACGCATGCACCAAAAAGAAGTTTTCTGTCCCTGGGGACAAAAAGGAAGGGTCATGCGGCGCCTTGTTCAGGAAGGTCCGGGAAAAGCAGAGCGGTTCGAACTTTATGACGGAGTAAAGTTCTTTTACCCCAACGGATGGGCGCTTGTGCTTCCCGATCCGGAAAAGCCTTCTTACAGAATTTATGGAGAAGGGTTTACCGAAGAAATTTCCGAATCACTAACAGGTTTTTTGGCGGAAAAAGTTAAGAATCTGCAGGATGATCAGATCACCCCGCTTTAAAATATATCATGCAAGAAAAAGACCCTTACTTTATTTTTGAAGGCTCAATAGGAGGCCTTCTCTTTTCGTTTCAAAACAGCTTTAATTCTCTTTTGAATCTTTTTTTCACTGCAGAAGGAGAATGGGAGTATTTTAACGAAGGGTAACTAAAACGGGAATATTTCGGAAAATGTTTCCGGATAGGAGGATACTATTGACAATATTGGAAAAAGCAAAGGAACTGGGTCGTGAACTCCGGAATACGGAAGAATATCAAATACTGGAAGAGGTCAACCGGCGGCTTAACGAGGACACAGGTGCACAGGAACTCATTAAATCATTTCAGGAAGCCCAGCGCAGCCTTCAATTTGCGCAGCAAAGCGGGGTAAAGCCCACAGAAGAACAAATTGCCGATTATCAAAACAGGCAAAAAAACCTTGAGTCAAACCTTAATATAATAGCCTATATGAAGGCTTCAGATGAATTTTATGCTGTTATGCAACAAGTTAATGAAGCTATCTCCGCAGGCCTTGGAGAAGAAAAAGCAGATTAAGCAGTTTGCAGTTTGCCTAAACTGCGTGCGCTACTATCTCTAGTTCTTTTCTTTTTAAATCGGCAAACAGCTATCGCCCGCGAACAAACATTTTGCTTCTTTTGCAATGGTACAAGCGATAATATAATCATCATGTTCTCGGGCGTTAGTATTAATAAAGTCCGTATAAATTTTTACATCCTCTGATACATACTCGTAAAATTGTCTTTTCCAATTACTTCGGGTTTTCCATGATAAGATCCGCCATGATTTTCAGGTTCATAAAGTTTATAATACCCAAGATGTTGTATTAATCTGAATATGTACCCAACGGGTGAAGCAAGAGGTGAGTGAAACAGGTGACAGGAGAATAGTCCCCGTGGCTTTTTTAAATTTATTAAGGAGCGATTCTGTTGAAAAATGAAAAGAATTTTATTCCACGGGATTGTAATGAAACAGAATATCTCAGGAGCAGATTGCGTGAATGGGAAGCAGTATTTAAAAATTGTCGTGATGGTATAAGTGTTGTTGATAAAAACGGTATTATCTTGCGTTCCAACCCTGCCATGCAAAAGCTATATCAATTATCTGCCGAAGATTATGTGGGGAAAAGTATATCTGAACTCGTAAGGAAAGGCGTTTTTAGTATAAGTATTTCGGAAGAAGTAATTACTTCAAAAAAACCGGTTACTTTAATGCAGGAAATAAGTACGGGCACAAAATGCCTTACGATGGGAGTACCGGTTTTTGGGGATGACGGCGAACTTGAAATGATTGTTATTAACAGCCATGATATTACCGAACTTTATTCGCTCAATGAAAAGCTGAGCCAATCACAGCTCATGGCGGATGTTTACCAGGCGCAGTTAACCGATGTACGTTTAGCACAGCTGCAAAACGAAGATATCATCGTCAGAAGTAAAAAGATGCTGGATATCCTGGATCTGGCACGACGGCTGGCTCTTGTGGATACTACCGTATTGATAACGGGAGAATCCGGCGTCGGCAAGGAAGTTGTCGCCAAAGTATTGCACAGGGCTAATCCAGATAGATCGGAGAAAGCATTTATTATCATAAATTGCGGTGCAATTCCGCATAACCTGCTTGAGGCGGAGTTGTTCGGTTACGAACGCGGCGCTTTTACGGGGGCATCCACAGAGGGAAAGCCCGGTTCATTTGAACTGGCTAATGGAGGCAGTATTTTCCTGGATGAAGTCGGCGAGATGCCGCTGGATCTGCAGGTTAAACTTCTTCGTGTCCTTCAGGAAAGAAATTTTAAAAGAGTTGGTGGAACAAAAGAAATAAACGTAGACGTGCGAGTGATAGCCGCCAGTAACAAAAGTTTATTGAGGCTGGTGAAAACGGGAAATTTTCGAGATGACCTCTATTACAGGCTTAATGTTGTCCCTTTAAGAATTCCCCCCTTACGAGAAAGGAAAAATGACATTGTCGCTTTAGCGACGCATTTTGTTCATAATTTTAACAAAAAGTACGGGTTTAAAAAAATTCTCTCTGCTGATTTGATCGATGTTATGGAGAGATACGATTGGCCAGGTAACGTTCGTGAACTGAAAAATGTTGTGGAGAGGATGATGGTAACCAGTGAAAAAAATGTTTTGAGGGCTGAAAACTTTCCGGTTGATACTTTTGATGAAAAAATTTACAGTAACAACGCTATAAACTGTTCAAAAAATAGCAGTTTAAAAGAAATTATCGAAGAAACAGAAAGAAAAGCAATAAATGATGTTCTTGGCAGTAGCAGAACGATTGCTATTGCTGCGAAACGTTTAGGATTAAGCAGAGCAACTCTGGCCAGGAAAATGCAGATGTATGGAATTAAAAAAAGATGGACCGGTCTCAATAATGGGATTTAGTCTCAAATATAAATATACCTCAGTCTCAAAATTAAGATAAAAACAGAAAATTACTAATAATAATTTTTCTATTTCTGTAAAATAGACTCAAGCCATAGACAGAATGGCTTTCAGGCGACAGCGCTTGAAAGCCATTCTTTATGACCAGGATCATCCCAATCATCTTCAAAGTGGTTGCTATGAAACAGCCTTGTTAAGCTTGGTATGTTATTTGCAAGTAATATAATAATAGTTTGATAAATTTTGTTTTAGGATATTATTCCCAAAATAATACCAGCGGTACTTAAAGAGAGTGGCAGATTAAGGCTGACAAAGAAGGGGCGTGGTGCCTGCACAATGAGTGTAAATGATAAAGCCGCAGTCCTGATTGTATCCCCCTTTACCAGTATGTGAAGACAGTTAATAAAGCAACTCACAAAATGAAGCAAATGGCAAAAGGATGGAGGTAGAAAATTGAATTCATTATTACTGAAAAATATCGGTTGTTTAATAACAGGTAAGCAGGATCAGCCTTATAGTAATGAAGATACCCTCTTTGTAGAAAACGGTATTATATCAGCTATTGGAAACATTCCGTTAACAGAGGACGAGATAGATGTTGTTGTAGATGTACAGGGTGCTACAGTTGTTCCCGGACTGATCGATTCACATGTTCATCCAGTTATTGGAGATTACACGCCCCGCCAGAAAATGCTTGACTTTATTAGCAGTTCCCTTCACGGAGGGGTGACGACGATGATTTCCGCGGGAGAGGCTCATCTTCCCGGTCGTCCTAAAGATCCTGCCGGGGCCAAAGCGCTGGCTGTACTCTGTCACAAATCTTCCTGCAACCTGCATCCCGGGGGTGTCAAGCTGCACGGAGGTGCATTAATCCTGGAAAAAGGGCTTCAAGAAAAAGATTTTTCTGAAATGGCGGCTGAAGGAGTTTGGCTGGTGGGAGAAATCGGATTGGGCAGCGTTAAAGATCCTGAGGAAGCTGCCCAGATGGTAAGTTGGGCACACAAGTACGGTATGAAGGTTATGATGCATACCGGTGGCACTTCCATTCCGGGTAGCTCTGTTGTAACAGCAAAAGATGTGATTAAAGTCCAGCCGGATGTTGCTTCTCATGTAAACGGCGGCCCTACGTCTCTTTCGCGTGAAGAAATAAAAAGTCTGGTAAACGACACCCGGATGACCCTGGAGATCGTTCA
>CAYQQF010000007.1:0-24538 GCA_964419485.1 uncultured Dethiobacter sp. | reverse complement strand
AACGGCTACAGCTATTCCCAGTCCATAAAGCAATGCAAAGTTTAATCCAAGTCCCTGCTTTACACTGATCCCAAAAAGAATTGCACCGACGATAACTGCAAAAATAGCAATACGGTTGGCAAATACCTGCATTTCTGCTTGAAGGGGTGATTTTGAGGTTTTTTCTTCCTGGGTCAAGCCGGCGATTCTACCAAGCTCTGTCTGCATACCTGTAGCTGTGACAATTCCTTTAGCGTTACCTGCTGCTACTGTTGTTCCTAAATATGCCATATTACTTCTATCCGGCAAGGCAACTTCTTCATCTATCGTATTGGAATGTTTTCCCTGAGGCATTGATTCGCCCGTTAGAGAAAAATCATTGGTCCTGAAATTAAAAGCTTCTATAATTCGCATATCTGCCGGGACTTTATCTCCCTCTTCAAGATAAATCACGTCTCCCGGTACAAGCTCTGATTGATTTATCTCTTTTATTTCTTTGTCCCTGAATACCTTCGATGGAGACTGGACCAGCTTCTTCAGCGAATCCATAATGTTTTCAGCCTTATTTTCCTGTATATATCCGATGACAGCATTGATAATGACAATAATAGCCATAATAATTGCATCATTCGTGTTTCCTATCAGCAAAGATATAACGGAGGCGACGATCAGAAGGATAACCAGAACATCTTTGAGCTGCGTCAGGAAACTCATCCATTTGGGTGTTTTTAGCTTAGCCTTAAGTTCATTCTTTCCATATTCACTGAGCCTTTTATCGGCCTCTTCCTGACTGAGACCTGTTTCGTTTGTTTTTAGTGACTTTAGTATTTCATTTATATCCATTCTGTAATAATGATTCATTAATCCTGACTCCTTCCAATCTTTATCAATAATGTTATTATATCTAAAATACTTTCTAAATTAAAGTCTTTCAGAAGGGTCCCCATATATGTAAGAGAGGGTCTTCCCCCAAAAAAGCTGAAGCCAAAAATGCAGAATAGAGGTGGAAGTTATGAAGTCAATAAAAGTATTCAGTTAATAAAAGAGCAAATAGTAAAAATGACTAAGCTGGCAGCGGCCAGTTGTGTTAGGGCAAAAATTATTAGCATGGAATATCTTGAAAAAAAATTGTTAACAATATGACTTGCTATAATATCCTTGTTGTTTTTCTCCATTTTATTCTCTATCTCTGTTAGAATCCGTCTATATCTTCCCAAATCCCACTGGTAGTGTGATAATAAGTAAATAATAATTAGAAATGTTATAAAGGAGAAGTGGATTAACAAGCAGCTATACTGACTATAAACATTAAAGTAACCCAAGATACCTGCTTGCAATAGTAATCCGTAATAAGCCGCTTGCCATTGCTGTTTTTTTGAATATCTGATATTTTCAATGTGTTCTTTGTAAATAACGTTAATTTCATCAAATTCTTTTTTCTTGTACTCTTCTATGATTTATCCCTCCTTTTGTCTATTCGGTGTTTCGGCAAATAAAGGTGGTTTCCTGCTTTAAAAATGTCTTTAAAAGGCTTTTTTTATGGCGGCACTTCATTTGCCGGAGAAATACCGCCCTTGCGAACTACTAACAGCGTGGAAGGGCTCAACGGGAAGTCATTAGAAATTTCCTTTTTGCCAAAATAATATTTTTAAGATAATATAATTAATATTAAAAAGACATATAAACAGTACGAGGAGGATACAAAAATGGCAAAAGAAGCCAAAGACTATGTAAAAATACCTGCTAATACGTTAAAGAAAATTGCGGCAGAGCTTTTAGAGGAATGTAATGTCCCTCCCACTCATGCCGATATTGTAAGCGATGTACTTGTTACCGCTGATTTACGAGGAGTGGAATCCCACGGGATTGGCCGTCTTTTTCCGTATTACATTTCAAGATTACAGCAAGGCTATATGAACCCACGGCCTGGCCTTCAAATCTCCAGCAACTTTGGAGCTATCTTTAATATGGATGCCGATAACGGCCTTGGACATGTTGCCTGCCATACAGCCATGAAAAAATGCATAGAACTGGCCGGGAAATTTGGTATTGGCATAGGGGGGATCAAAAACAGCAATCATTTTGGCATCGCCGGCTATTACTCCATGATGGCCCTGCGGGAGGGAATGATTGGAATCTGCATCTCCAACTCTCAACCCTTAGCCCTGCCTACATTCTCCAAAAAGCGCCTTTTGGGGACAAATCCGCTCAGCATAGCAGTCCCGGCAGGGAAATCTCAACCTTTTGTTCTGGACATGGCAACCAGCGTCGTACCAATCGGCAAGATAGAAGTTTACCGGCGTAAAGAGCTTAAAGTTCCTCCAGAATGGGGTGCAGACAGCCATGGCAGACCAACGTCAGACCCTGCGCAAATTTTCGAAGGCGGGGGGCTCTTCCCCCTGGGCGGACCCGAAGAAACGGCCGGCTATAAAGGATATGGCTTGTCTGCTGCCATTGATATACTCGCTGGAGTAATGACAGGTTCATCTTTCCTGTCAGGTGTCTTGAACGCAAGAGTTAGGCCCGAACCGTGCGGAGTTGGCCACTTTGTTGCTGCTCTTAAGGTGGAAGCTTTTATGGATATGTCAGAATTTCAAGAGCGGATGGACAAGTTTATTGAAGAATTGAAAACTGCTCCTCTTGCTGATGGGTGTGAGAAACTCTATATTGCAGGTGAAAAAGAGTTTTCCAAGTGGGAACAAAACATGAAAGAAGGCGTCCCAGTCCACAAAAAAGTATGGGAAGAACTTACCGGTTTATGCCTTAAACATAATATTATGCCTCCTGAAATTTGCACCGCTTAGCCTCAGGTGTCGAAACGATTGTTTTAAGCGCGGCCCATCTTGTAGCTAACATGAGCCGCGCCTTCAACAGTATAAATAAAACTCTCTTTACTTACTGCCTGGACTGTCATCTTTTATGCCGGCAAGCCGCTTGGCGAGTTGCTTCTTCTCCTCCAGGTTAACCTCCCGGAAAATAGTAACACGGTGTGCTTCGGGCGAACCGCCGCCGTGTATGTCCGAGACGGTATCGGCGCTTTCCATGGCGAGCTTCTCAGCCAGACGGAAAAGCTTGATGCGGTTTTCCACTTTATACCCATCAGCACCCTTCATGTATTTCTTCACCAGGTGGCCTATTTCGGAGTTTTCAAAATCCTTATCCGAAGGCAGGTCTGCCACGAAACCTCCGCATACATCTACCATCAATCGGGTAGCCTCGGCCATCTCCTTGCCTTCATGAATTTTGGAGGCGTTTGAGAGTACTGTGTCAATGAAATAAGTCCCGGAAGCCTCTTGTTTTCCTTCATAGGAAGAAGCCAAACAGCACCCGTAAAGGGTCTCGGACCGGTGGATCATATCAATTACTTTCTGTTTTAAGTGGCCGGCTTTGGCAGTGCCGTTATAATCCATCATGCACAGGGCTGTCCCTACCATGCAGTCGATTTTTCCGGCTTTACAACCGCCGTGGCTCTGGCGGTGAAAAGACGAGAAGCGCAAAACCATCTCGGTGGCAAATTCAGTCTCACCACACATGAATACTCTTTCCCAGGGCACAAACACATCATTGAAGATGAGCATCGGGCAGTACTTGGAATAATAAATATTACCTATATCACAGCCGTCCAATTCCCGCATATCCAGGGTCGAACGTCCTATCACATGGATGAGGCCGGGAGTGTCAGAAGGCACAGCGAAGGAGATGGAGTAATCTTCATCTCCCTTGCGGAGCGCACGGGTGGGCAATACAATAATTTCGTGGGAGGAAAGGGAGCCGGTTTGGTGAGCCTTGGCCCCTCTGACGACAATGCCGTCCTCGCGACGCTCCACCACATGCAGATACATATCCTTGTCATCTTGATTGCCGGGGCCTTTGGACCGGTCTCCTTTAACATCGGTAACACCTGCATTGCAGGTAAGGTCGTTCTTCTGAACGTGCTTTAAAAATTCTAGAAAGTTTTTCTGGTAAGAGGTCCCGTATTTCTGATCAATGTCATAAGTAACTATGGAGAGGCTTGAGAGGCAGTCCAGTCCTGTGCAGCGCTGATGACAGGTTCCGACATAGCCACCCAGTTTGCGGTTCAGCTTGACCCTGGCTACCAGGTCTTCAATTGATGCCGGAGGCAAGGTGAAACGGTTGACGGGCTCATTGATAAGGGGACTCTGGGTGACTATCAGATCTCGATATTCGTCCATTTGGGCAAACTCATAAGTTGCTGCAGTCGCCTCTATGCCGGCCCGCAGCCTGGGGTTATCCACCACATTTGTAACCCTCTCGCCAAACATGTAGGCGGTGGGTTTCATCTTACGCAAGGATTCAATATACTCTTCTTTTGTTTTTACAGCCATAGCATCTTCCTCCTAATCACTTTTTTATAAAAAAGACAACGATTCTTCGTGTCTCTCTTTCTACAAGCATTCTTTTATCAGGCTGGCCACGTCACTTGGTTTTGAAGCAATCATGGCACCGGCGTTTTTAAAAGCTTGTATCTTGTTTTCCACCGTTCCCTGTCCTTTTTTTTTGATGATTGCCCCGGCATGTCCCATCCTGCGTCCTGAAGGGGCGGTACGTCCGGCGAGGTAAGCAATAACCGGCTTCTTCATCTCCTTAATAAATTCGGCTGCTTCCTCCTCCGAACTACCTCCAATTTCGCCAACAATAATAGCAGCCTCTGTTTCGGGATCCGCCTCAAATTCCTGTAAAATTTTAATCATCCTCGAACCTACCACAGGATCGCCTCCCACACCGACCATGGTACTCTGACCAAGTCCGGCTTCATTTAAAAGACCGGCCATTTCGTAGGATAGAGTGCCGCTGCGGGAAATTATCCCTATTTTCCCTTCAGTAAACATATTACCCGGCATAATCCCCAGCTTTCCAATGCCCGGGCTTATAATGCCGGGAGTATTGGGTCCCAAAAGCCAGGCGCCTCTTTTTTCAGCGGCACTTTTCATTTGCAGCACATCATGAAGGGGAACATGCTCGGGTATGGCAACAATTAGCTTTATCCCGGCATCTATTGCCTCCAGGACAGCATCCCGCAAAAAAGGAGCGGGAACAAAAAGAACGGTAGCATTAGCTCCGTGTTTTTCTACTGCTTCGTAAACATCATCATAAACGGGCAAGCCCTGTACCGTTTCACCACCTCTGCCGGGAGTTACTCCAGCAACAAGCTTGGTCCCATATTCCAGCATCCAGCCAGTCTGGACACTGCCGATGCGGCCTGTAATCCCTTGCACGACAGCTCTGGTTTCATTGTCAAGTAAGATGCTCACCCTAAATCACCCCTTCGTCTAATATTTTATTCTCCTCGTTGCTATAGTTTATCAAGTCTATGATGCTTTCGACCGCGTCTTCAGTTTTAACAGAAGTGATCACGGTAATGCCGCCTTCTTTAAGGACTTCCCAACACTCTTCCTGCTTATTGCCCAGGGCTTTCACAACTATAGGAGGAGGAAATTCCATCTCCTGTACGAAACGTACAATACCTTTCGCTCCTTTTTCGATGGGGTTCACTCCACCGTAAATGTTGATAACCACACCAGCCACTTTGCCATTTTTACAAACAAGCTTAAGGGCATTGTACATAAGATCTTCTGTAATACCTCCGCCGGTCTCTAAAAAATTTGCCGGAGGATAGCCCATATCCTCTAACATGTCCATGGTGGCCATGGCCAAGCCGGCTCCGCTGCCTATAACGCCAATAGAACCATTTAGTTTTACATAAGTTACGCCGATATCGCGAGCTTCCTGCTCCAGGAAATCACGCTCTTCCCAGAATTTCTTTTCGAATTTCTGCCGGAAAAGGGCGTTGTCATCTACCTCTACCTTGGCATCTAAAGCAATGATGCGATTGTCTGGCAGTATTACCAGAGGATTTATTTCCCCCGTAAGCAATTCATACTTCAAAAAAAGACGCAGAAGTTTTGCGGCAATTTTTATAAGTTCCTCCAAAACCTTGCCCCGGAAACCACCCTGGCGGATAAAAGGCCTTAACAGGTAAAGAGGAGGAGGATTCAAAGGATCCACAAGCAGACGGAAAACTTTTTCTGGTTTGTCGGCAACAATCTGTTCAATATTAATACCGCCTTCAGGCGAAAAGAGAAAAACTATATCTCCTGTATCAGCATCCACCACTAAACCCATGTATATTTCGTTAGTGATATCAATTCTTTCTTCCACAAGAAGCTTTTCGACAGGAAACCCATCTATATTCAGCTGGAATAATTTACAAGCTTCCGAGCGTACTTGCTGGAGATTATCAATTAATTTAATGCCTCCTGCTTTACCTCTTCCTCCTACAGGTACCTGCGCCTTCAGGACAATATTCCCACCAAATTGTGCTGCAGCCTCTTCCGCTTCTAGAGCATTTGTTACAACCTTCCCCCGAGGGACAGGCAGACCGTTTTCTGCAAATAAATTTTTACCCTGGAATTCCAACAGTTTCATTATCTCTCCCCTTTAATATTAAATATTGGATATATATTTTGGATGCTTCTACTTTGGCCATGTAGATCTCTTTGCCGCAATGTTTATCTTAGGCCAATTCAAATTTAATTTTATCATAAAAATGGGTAAATTAAACTAGTTTTTTAGCAATTGGAATTAAATACTTTTTACAACAAATTTACTTAAGATTATTGGCTTCTAAAAATAAACGCCCTTTGATTGGGCGTTTACTAACATTATTGTTGTAAAATGCTATCTTTACAATGATATTTAATTACTTTGTTTTAGTAAGTTAATTTTATCCTATGACAAACTTCTGCTTTCAGCAGTTGCATGTACAAAGTTACAGAATTAATCATAAGCGCCTGAAAGGCCCGTTTAAATTTTTTTGTTGATAGGTTAGTTTTCTTTAATATATTAAAAGTAATTTAACGTAAAGAGCCCCCTGAAAAATTCAGAGGGCGAAGTATTTTCTAAGTCTTATAATCTATCTAACTCCGAAGTCAGGTACCATTCACCAGCGGTAGAACTTCCCATACTAATTTTACGTTTTTTAATAAAAGGGGAAATTTCTTCTTCCATTTTTCTTAAATCTACTTGAGCTTTTTTTATTCGTTCCCATTGATTTTTGTTGTTTATTTTTTTATTCATATTTTTAATCCTCCTTTTTTGGTATGGCAGTACCAAAAGAATCCTTTTTACTCTCTACACATTTAGACACTCGTGTAGAAACAAAGTTGTTTAATCTAATATACAATTCATAAATAAGTTCCCATAAATTACCATTTATATCCATTTTTTCAATTTTTAACCCACAAGATTCTGCTTCGTTCATATATATTGGTCGTCCATGTATTTTTTTCGTTTCAGGTGTAAGGAAAATATTGATTTGTTCCTGAATCTGTTCTTTGGATAATCCACTCAACATACCGGTTTCTAAAGTTCTTATTGCTATGTCATTGGAAAGATCTATTGCCGATTGAAATTCTCTGATTTCTCTTTCATCATATTTTGCTAATTGCTGGAGATAAGGCTGTAGATTTCCTTCCTCTTTTAACGCTTTTTCAAAAAGTTCTCGATAGCCTTCAACAAGTTTATATACAGAAAATCTTTTTAAAATGTTATCTGGAATATTTATTTGTGGATCAACAGGACCCAATTCTGATGTTGCACCCATATAAATTTTACTTGCACCGAAGCAAATCATTGTAGCAGCCGATTTAGCCTTGTTTGGTACAATCACCCAATAATCTTTGGTGCCACTGTAATTCCTACATATGTTTATGATTCTTTCTGCTGCTAAACCGCTACCGCCAGGGGAATTAATCATTAGAGCTAAACCTTTTGAAAGATCCATGTTTTGCAAAAATCCTTCAAGCATATCTGCGTCTGCATCTTCTATCATAACTGGAAATTGAAAACTTGTAAAAAAAGATACTACAGGTCTCTCAAATATTTTTTCGATTTCTTCGAATAAATTTATTCTTGTTTCATGTCCCTGATTTTGTTCTTGTAAAACTTTTTTTATCACAATATTATTATTATCCTTATTGGGCATAATATGCCTCCTTTTAAAGGTTAGCTTACCTGTTTTAGGAATTACTTCTTCGACAATAGTTTGTATATTTCCTGCTATAATTTGTTAATAACATTTGTAAAGAGTGTCTTTTCTATCTAGTAAGCTTAAATAATCTGTATTGGAGCAAATAAATAGCGTATAAAATTGAAGCTATTATTCGTTCAAGTCTTTTTTTCACCTGTTACTAAAAAGACGACATTCTCTCCAATATTCGTGGCGTGATCTGCTATACGTTCCAGATATCTGCTGATAAAAAGAAGATGGGTAGCCTGGGTGATGGTACGGAGGTTTTCCATCATGATCGTTAATAATTCCCGTAAGATCTGTTTATGCAGCGAATCTACTTCATCATCATGAGCGGCCATGCTTAGTGCCAGCGTCACATCTTCCTTGATATAAGAATCAAGGGATTCTTTAACCATTAACTGTGTGATACACGTCATGCGCGGAATATCCACCAGCGGCTTGATTAACGGTTGGTTTCCGATGTGTTTTACCGTATTGGCTATATCCGATGCATAATCGGCCATCCGTTCCAGATCCACGATTATCTTAAAGAGAGTGGCTACCTTTCGCAAATCCCTGGCCATGGGCTGCTGTGTGGCAATAAGGGTCAGGATAACTGTAGCAGCCAATCGGGGTCACCCTGGATACTGCAGTCTTTTTCTGTGTCAAGCTTTACGTTCATCATCTTCAACAATAAAGATTTTTTTCATAAAGCACCTCGGTTGTTTAGCTTATCTTGACCCTTAATATTTCTCTATATTACCAGTTCAGATGCCAAATACCTCTGATTAGCAAAAAGGTAGATTCACAAAAAAATAAGGATGCCGCCGGGACTCCTTTCGCTTACCCATACGTCCCGGCACATCCATCAATATGCGAAAAAATTTGAAGTTCTATGCAAAAGCCAGGTTTCCTTAAAAATTTTTACTAACTCATAGTATATACATGTTTATTCTGGCATAAATTCACTGAAGTCAGAAATAGCCGAACTCATGTCCATTTCCATAATCTCCACTCCCTGTGGAATTGTAAAGACATCGTCCGCAATGGAGCCGACCTGGAGGTTCTTATATTCCAAAACAGTTGTAACTCCTTCACTTATGGCTTCGATGCGCAGAGGAATGCCGTAATCTTCGGAAACCCACATTTTAATTTCTTCCTGAGTTTCTTCGTTTGTTATGGCCATAACTTTACATCTGTACCCGTCATAGGTGGTTGTTTCCACTATCCTGACCAACTGCGGATCAACGTCTTCCGCGTATGCAGTGGGGCTTTGAAATTCTTCCATATTCATCATATCAAGTTCTATTTTCATGGCTGTGTTCTGTGACGGCATGTATGTATAAGCCGCAGCCTTGTCAAAGTCAATAATATTAATAATGGTTTGATCTTCTACGCAAATTTCATTTTTAAACTGTTTCCCCTTAATCCATGCTTTGCCTTCTGTTTTCTCTTCCCCGGCGGTCAATACATATTCGTAATACAAGCCCTCGATATTCTTGGCCCTGGCAAAGATTTCTGAGACAGGAATTTCTTCTTCGGATGAGGATGATTGTTCAGCAGGTGTTGATTCAGCTTCACCTGGGGACGTTGCACTTTCTTTGGAATCCGGGGCAGATGACGGCGGGGTGCTTCCCCCCCCGCATCCTGTAAGTAATAGCGTTACAAAAAACAAACAAACCAGAGACCAGATTAGTACTTTTTTGTTCATTCGTTAACACCCCTTTGATTTGTAATATATAAGTAACAAATGGGAAAAAGAACAATTTAAGTATATCACATAAACTATGTTACTGAAATAAAATCCGGTTAAATAATTATGCAGAAATTAAAGAGGAGAAAGAATAAACGAAATAAAAAAAAGGTGCTTTAAAAGCACCTTTTTAGAGAGTTCCCTGGTGCCGGGCTAGAGAATGATGACAATGATTCCCCCGCTTCCTTCGTTAATGATTTTGCAGAGGGTTTCCTGAAGTTTCTTCTGTGCATTCGACGGCATATTACCAAGTTTGCCGGAAATGCCGTCTCTGACAAGTTCATATAACGATTTGCCCAGCAGGTTGGATTCCCAAAGTTTTTGGGGATTTTCAGCGTATTCTTCCATGAGATAGTTTACCAGTTCCTCGCTTTGTTTTTCTGTTCCAACGATGGGAGTAAATTCTGATTTAATATCAACTTTGATAAGGTGCAGCGAAGGAGCGCTGGCTTGGAGACGAACTCCAAAACGGCCTCCCTGGCGGATAATTTCCGGTTCTTCCAGGCTTATTTCCTCCAGGAGCGGAGGTACTATGCCGTAACCCTCTTCTTTGACCTGTTCCAGAGCTTGAGCGATTTTATCATATTCTTTCTTGGCATAGGAAAAGTCTTTCACTACCTTTAAAAGATCCGCCCCGCCTTCAATTTCAATACCGCAAATTTCGGAAAGAATTTTTTCATAAAGTTCTTGAGGTGCGGTTACTTCAATAAATGCAGATCCGCTGCCCAGTTCAATACTTCTGATGATAACATCTTCCACCAGTTCATTTTCTTTCAGAGCAGCGATTGATGTTTCAATATCTCTTATTTTTTCTGCACTGAGCACATGCTTACGGATAATTTTTGTAAACTCTTGGGCAACCCAGTGCGAGGGCTCCAGAACTTCTACCCAGGAAGGCAGGTTAATACTGATTTCCTGAACGGAGAATTCGTAAAGAAGTTCTTTAAAGATATCGTTGACATCATTTTCTGTTAACTCAAGACAATTTAGAGCGACGACCGGCACCCCATATGCTTGTGTAAGTTCATTTTTTAGTTCCAGGGTGCTGTGTGAAAAAGGTCTGGAGGAATTAAGAACTATTACAAAAGGCTTGCCGATTTCTTTCAGTTCCTTGATGACCTGCTGTTCCGCATTAATGTAATTTTCCCTGTTAAGATCGGTTATTGTCCCGTCAGTTGTAACCACGATTCCAATGGTAGAATGTTCCCTGATCACCTTTCGTGTTCCAATCTCCGCTGCTTCCTCAAAAGGAATCGGATGGTCAAACCACGGAGTGGAAACCATTCGCTGCGCACCTTCATCATCATAGCCGACTGCTCCGGGAACAGTATAACCGACGCAATCTACCAGTCTTACCCGCATGGTAATATTTTCGGCCAGAGTTATTTCAATGGCTTCATCGGGAATAAATTTTGGTTCTGTCGTCATGATCGTCTTGCCGGCACTTCCCTGAGGAAGTTCATCTTTAGTCCTTTCCAAAACATGGGGGTTATCTATGTTGGGGAGAACGAGTAATTCCATAAAATTTTTGATAAAAGTTGATTTACCCGTTCTAACCGGACCAACCACACCCAAATAGATATCCCCTCCAGTCCGTTCAACGATATCTTGAAAAAGGTCGAATTTCACGACTTCTCCCCTCCCATATCAATTACAGCGCAAAAAGAAATTTCAACGATATATTTATATGAAGTTAATTGGACAATATTACACTTAATAAAGAAAAAACTGTATGGATTTTTATACCATACAGTTTTTTCTTTTGAGTTCGTATTCCGCACGCCACATGATTTCTAATTATAAATTGACAGTTCCTGTTTTAAATGCTTGCATCATCTCGCCTGTAAGGCTTATCTTCGGTTCCTCGGCCGGTATATCCTCTCTGTTTATCCATATACCTAAAACCAACTCGTCTTCCTGAATCGTGATGGTATCATCTCCCTCAAGTTCAGCAAAAAAGCCGGCAAGGATTGTATCTGAAAATGGCCAGGGCTGGCTTTTGTAAAATTTTATATTTTTTACCTTTAGTCCTACTTCTTCCTTTACTTCTCTGCGGACAGCATCCTCCAGTGACTCGCCTATCTCCACAAAGCCGGCTATAAGGGCATATTTAGTATATGCTCGTCCTGCATACTTGGTTAAAAGGAGACGATTGCCATCATGAACAGCAACTATAACACAGGGAGATATCGTAGGGTATATCTGTAATCCGCAGGTTTCGCAATACAGCATCCTTTCTTTATTAGAATGTTTCATCGGTTGACCGCACCTGCTGCAGAAAAGGTGATTGTTATACCATCGGCTCAGCTGCCACCCGATTACACCCGCAAAAGATCTCCAGTATTCAGGCTCGGTTCTGAATTTGTCAGCGTTTACATAAGTCCATCCTTTGACTGAGTCAAGCCCGCTTTTTTCTATCAAATAGTAGTTTATTTCATCTATCGTAAAAAGAAACTGAGCTTCACCTCTAAGATCAGGGTATTCTGTTTCGAAATCAGAAAATGACGGATACCAGAGTTTATCAATATCTTCTCGTACAAGTACTGTATCACCTTCATATGAAAGGAAGAGATCCTGTGGCTCTGCTTCTTTATTTCTGAATACATTGTCAAATATTCTTGGTCCAATATCTTGAATCATAGTATACCTCTTTCGTTAAAGGTTAGATTGACACTTTGTAATTTATTGCC
Source organism: uncultured Dethiobacter sp. (assembly GCA_964419485.1). Taxonomy (GTDB): domain Bacteria; phylum Bacillota; class Dethiobacteria; order DTU022; family UBA8154; genus DUNV01. The sequence continues at coordinate 12,084 of CAYQQF010000007.1, read as the reverse complement.
ATGCCAATATGCAAACTCCTCGTGTGTGTTCAATCAAAAGCGATGTCTTCAATTTCAACTGTTTTTTCCCGCCTCATGAGATTTCTGGTCGCCTCCCGGGGATTAACTCCCCGGAAAAGGATATTGTAGACTTCTGTGGTAATGGGCATATTTATACCATATTCCATGGAGAGCTGGTAAGCTGCACGGGTAGATTTGATTCCTTCGGCTACCATCTTCATAGAGGAGAGGATTTCCTGGAGGCTTTTGCCTTCTCCGAGCATAATTCCCACATAGCGGTTTCTGCTATGCGGGCTTGTACATGTTACAAAAAGATCGCCCACGCCTGTCAAGCCGCTGAATGTTTTGCTCCTTGCTCCCATGGCAATCCCCAACCTGGCAATTTCAGCCAGCCCCCTGGTAAGAAGAGCAGATTTGGTATTGTCACCGTACCCTAACCCTTCGCACAGCCCTGCTCCGATAGCAATAACATTTTTCAGGGCGCCGCCAAGTTCTACACCTATCATATCCGGGTTCGTATATACCCTGAAATAAGGTGACATAAAAATATCCTGTACTGTCTTGGCCGTAGCTTCTTCCAGAGAGGCGACGACTGTTGCCGATGGAATACAGCGGCCTACTTCTTCGGCATGGTTCGGCCCGGAGAGTACGGCTATTTTACAATCGGAAGAGATGTTATCACGTATAATTTGGGAAATTCGCCGGAAAGTTTTTTCCTCCAGTCCCTTGGCAACGTTAACGATTGTTGTATCCCTGTTCACAAAAGGATTAATAGCAGTACAGATATTTTCAGTTGCATGGGAAGGCACGGCCAGGATAATCATATCCTTGCCCTGAACGGCATCCGCAAGATTATTGGTGAGATAAACGTTTTCAGGAAGAATAACTCCGGGCAGATATTCTCCGTTTTCACTTGTTTGCGTAATTTTATGTAAAAGATCTTCCCTGCGTACCCAAAGGGTTACAGGAAATCCTTTCTGCCCCAATAAAGCACAAAGGGCAGTTCCCCAGCTTCCAGCTCCAATAACACTGATCATCATTTATGTATATCCCTACCTTCTGGGTGTGGTATTTACTTTTTCCCCGATTTTTAATTCTTTTCCCTGCAGCAGCCTTTTTATGTTCGGAATATGACGCCAAATAATCAGCGCCGTTACAGTAAGCCCGAAGAAAAGGTATTCCGCAGGATAATGAAAATAAAGCACGGAAACAGGAATTAGAACAGCTCCTGTTAACGACCCCAAAGAAACATAACGGGTGACCAGAATAACAACAACAAGGAGTCCGAAAACAGTAAGAGCTCCCAGGGGCATAATCCCCAGGAAAACGCCGAGAGTTGTTGCTGATCCCCGGCCTCCTTTAAAAGAAAAAAAGATTGGCCAGTTATGCCCGAGAATAACGGCAAACGCACAAAAAATAATTGCCCAGTTCCCCGAGCCCAGCTGGTCTGCTACTAGGACCGCCAGCAACCCTTTGCCGACATCAAGAATAAAAACCAGCAGGGCAAACTTAAAACCGACAACTCTGGAAATATTGGTTGCCCCGGCATTACCGCTTCCTACTTTTCTGATATCAACATTTTTTATTTTTTTGGCAATAAGATAACCAAAAGAAATGGAACCCAGCAGGTATGAAAATATGATTAAAATAATATCCATGTTATTTTACTCCTTTCCTCCTTCTGGCACGCATTATCAGGCGCAGAGGAGATCCGCTAAAACCAAAAGCCTCACGCAGGCGATTTTCCAGGTATCTCAAATATGAAAAATGAATGTATGAAGGATCATTTACAAAAAGAATAAAAGTCGGCGGTTTAATGAAGGGTTGCGTCCAGTAATAAATACGTCCCTTTTTTTTCCCGGAACCGGGCAGAGGATTTATTTTGCAGGCATCCTCCAGCAGGTGGTTTAACAGGGGAGTGGGAATGCGCCGGCTATATTCCCCATATACTTCCTCCAGGAGGGTAAACAATTTTTTCAAACGGCGGGGTTCATGTATGGAAGTGAAAACAACAGGAGCATAAGAAAGAAATTTTAAATTGTTTCTCACGTTTTCTACCTGTGTTACTGCCGCTTTTTCCCTGTCATGCTCCCTTAACAGGTCCCATTTGTTTAAGGCGATGACGACCGCTTTTCCACTTTCCTGAATATAACCTGCTATTTTTTGATCTTGTTCTGTAACTCCTTCCGAAGCTTCCAATAAAAGTAAGGCCAGATCAGCATTGTCGATGGCTTTTAAAGAGCGAAGGACGCTGTAATATTCTACATCTTCTTTTACTTTGCTTTTTTTCCGTATGCCGGCCGTATCTACAAAAATAAATTTTTTCCCATTCAGATGAAGGGCAGTATCAATAGCATCTCTGGTTGTCCCGGGGATTCCGCTTACAATGGTCCTTTCCTCTCCGAGCAGCACATTTATGAACGAAGATTTTCCCACATTGGGCCGGCCGACAATAGCAATACGGATCGTTTCCGTTTCTTCCTCCCCGATTTCATCCTGAACGGGAAAGAAAGAGGAGACTTTTTCCAGAAAATCTCCGATATTTAAACCATGGGTTGCCGAGAGCGGGATCGGTTCGCCAAACCCCAGGCTGTAAAAATCTTCTAAACTTAAATTTTTTGCTTCGGTTTTATTGGCAGCAAGAACAACAGGCTTCCCCTGGCGGTGGAGAAGTGCTGCGATTTCCTCATCCAGAGCCGTTATCCCTTCTCTGCCGTCCACAAGAAAGACGATTACAGTCGCTTCTTCTATAGCTAATGCGGCCTGCTTTTGCACCTGCTGTTCCAGTTCCATTGTCCTGGAAAAAGTAATCCCACCGGTATCAACAACCAAAAATTCTGTATTCAACCACGTTGAACGTCCATAAACGCGATCTCTGGTTACCCCGGGAATTTTCTGTTCAATTGCTTTTCTTTCCCCGACGAGCCGGTTAAAAAGGGTCGATTTCCCTACGTTGGGGCGGCCGACAATAGCCACCATTGGAGTGCTCAATTATGTTCCCCCCACTTTGCGTAACTTTAAGATGCTGGATTCAGGATCAGCATCCGAAATGCCTGGAGAAATATTTCATTAATTCATAAACGTGAATTCTTTGTTAACAAACGGCGCAATTCTAACGGTCCCTCCACTGGAATTATTCTTGTTTTCAGTTTGGAGGAGACAGATTCAAGTGTTAAATTATCCAGGAAAAGTTTAGTTCCCTTTTTGAGCATTGAACGAGAAATAAAGAGCACTTCTCCCAATTTTTGATCCGACAATCCCCGGATAAGATCGCTTCCCGTCAGTAAACCGGTTACCGTAACATTTCCACCCCAGAAAAAATGCGGGATAACATGCAGGTGGGTTTTTAAGGAGGGGATCATGTGCAGTTCGTTAAGCAACTGTTTCAGCAGCGGCTCGGCAGCTTTAGACGTACACAGGGAAATTTCTTTATATTTTTTTACCCCGGGTACCCCTGTATTTCTCCATTTTTCCAGCTGCTTTAAAAAGAGGCGTCCCAAACCTACTCCGTTTTCCAGTTGTGGGTAATTTCTGTAATGTTCATGAGGTGGAAACGGATAACCGGAAAGAATATAGAATTCGTCTGCGAGATAAATAAAGGGTAAGCCCTTCTTACTGCAAAATCTTTCCTGCCAGGCAGAATATTTGTCTACAATTTTCCGGGCTTCTTCAGGTGTAAAGGCTCGCAAAAGAGCAAGTTTCTCGCGATATCTGGTTAAGCCTACGGGAACAAGGGCAATTGTTTGCAAAGCGGGAAACAGTTCTGCAAGTTCGTTTACACTCTTTTCTAAAACAGTTCCATCATTATGCCCGGGACAAATTACCAGTTGACCATGCATTTTGATCCCTGCCCGGGCCAGAATCGCAAGCATTTCCAAAATCCTGCCGGCATTTTTATTGCCCATCATTTTCCGGCGAACGGCAGGATCAGTGGCATGGATAGAAATATATAACGGTGAAAGTTTCCGTCGTATTATTCTTTTAATATCCAGTTTTCCGGTATTGGTTAAGGAAAGATAATTACCGTTAAAAAAAGAAAGGCGGTAATCGTCATCTTTTTCATATAGTGAGGGACGCATACCATAAGGCTGCTGGTCGATAAAACAAAACATACAGTGATTTCGACACTGCCGTAAAGGGCCGATTACCGGTGATGAAAACTCAATTCCCGTATCTTCATCATACCCTTTGTAGATAGTTAACTTTTTTAGAGTATCAGCGTTATTTTTAACCTGCAGGGATAACTTTTTTTCCGTGCAAAGATAATGGAAATCAAGGAGATCGTAAAAATATGAGCCGTTTATTTTTATAAGCCTGTCACCGGCTTTAAGACCGGCTTTGCCAGCCGGAGAATCCGGTTTAATTCCGGAAATAAAAAAACCTTTGTTCATTATATTTTAATCCTTATCATGGTAACTAATATTAATCCACATTATCCTATATTCCTTTACTCTCTGTCAAGATTCACCTCCTTTACCTGGAGGCACAGTTTCCTTTTTTTCAAGAAGTTTTTGTTTAACTTCTTCCACGGTTAACTTAATATTCTTTATGGCCCAACGGGCCCCCAGAAGCAAAAAAAAACGTCCCAGGGTTACCAGCCCGGCTCTCCGTGATAGGAAACCTCCGATGCGCAGGAGTATGTTTAGGCAGGGGATCGTACTGACCATCAGGATATTGTTTTTATCTATATTGAAGATTCTGCAGAATTCAGGGAGTATTTTTTCTACCAGTGAGCCGGCATTTTTACATCCCAGAACAAAAATTTCGTTTTCGTGGTTGTCCTCTCCCATCTTGTTAATTGTCCCGATTTGCGCCTGATTAAGGCTGTCAAAGAAAGGACAGTTAATAAGTTCCCGATTGGAAAGGCTGGTTTTCCCTTCGATAAGACCAAGATGAACGGCTGCAGCGAGAACTGAAGAATGGGTTCCACCATAACAATGGTATATTATTTTCATTGCGAGCTCCTTAATGTTTTACCAGAAGGTAGACCCCATTTCCCAGATCATGTATAACCCCTTCTGTGATACTGGATAGTATCGTAGCAATTTGATCCTGTTCCTCTCTGGTCCGGGAAATAAAAACAGGAGCCCCTCCGCCCGAAACGTTGCCTGGTTCGGTAGTGATTATGGCCAGGATATATTTGGTAAGTTCCAGCTTTGCATTACCCCTTTTGATTTTAATCTGCTGCTTTTTTGCCCAGGGTGGTTTTCAGCGGTGTGGAGAGAGCGCTCTCGAGCACGGGTACTTTTTTTACAGCCTCAATTAGGATATCAATATCTTTCTCCAGCGGAAGAATGACTAATCCCACCCTGCCTGTATCCAGTTGTCGCCGGACAAGAGGAGTAAATTCGGCGGTATCCACATCTTTATAAATGCCCAGAAGAGCAGCGGCATCGTGAGCAATAGCCTTTCTCTGCCCGTTGTTTGCCAGTGTCGCCCGGCCGTTATCGTCAAACGGTTCGATAATTACCCCTAATGCTCTCTCCAGATAAGTCTTTTGTACTTTTGCAATTCCCAGGTTCATGAAGAGAATATTTTCGACAAAGAGATTTGCTCCTTCAAAACGGACCTTTCCTTCTCTGACATGGGCGATATCACCTACAACCCTCCCTTTCATTAATTTTCTGGTGAATAGCAAAGCAAGCAGGCCTGTTGCCAATCCCCACAAAATATTACTCCAATATGTAACTCCACCAACCAGAAGAGCAGCAAACATAACCAGATAGTTTCTTGCTTCAAAAACCCTGGCTATACCTTCAATATAATCCGGCCCTCTGGAGACGAGATTTGTCAGGTCCAGGTTTTGCAGCATTTCTCTTTCCATAGTCCGGACCTCGCGAAATTGGGTTGCTGCCAAGGCCAGAAAAGTAACCGCAGTAAATTCTTTCTCTGCGAGGGCAGGTATGGCCACTGCTCCGATAACGGCGGCTATGACACCCAGGGCCAGATGGATAATAACACCGTGTGGATAGCTGGGGTAAAGCCTGTAATCACGTTTCAACATATCGTATCTAATGAAGAAGCCGGCTAAAACCCCGCTTAACATGGCCTGCAGGAAGGTAGCCATAAAATATTACCTGCCTTTTTCTCTAGTTTTATTCATTATCTCCTCCTCCATCCTTTCTATTTTCTTCTCCCTCCCGTCCTCTCCATCTTACCAGTTCGGCAAATTCTCTTTTGAAAAAATGATTTAATTTGCTGCGAAGTTCATCCATATTTTTTGTACTGATCAGAAGATATATTCCCAGGACAAGGCCAGCAATTAATAACAGCCAGAGGACGCTTCGCAAAGCAGTTTCTCCTGCACTTCTCTGTGCCTGTCTGCCCTGGGGACCAACAAAATATGTGGTTACCGCATCACCAAACAATGATATTGATTCTTCCGCTCCTTCTTTGGTATTTTCATGGCTTCCCACCTCTATGAGCATTGAAAGGGGTATCATATCCTGATTATAATTCCCCCTGGCCATAAAGATTCCTTTGATCAGGTTGGGATAGATGTCGTCCGTGACACTCTTTAAACTTTCGGCAAAAGCCCGGTTTACCTGGACATTCTGGTTTTGTTGTCCCACTACAAACTGGAGCTGGACCTTTTCTTCACTGTCCACAGCAGCAAGGTATTCCTGTGCGGGGACTGCGTCTCTGTGAATATCAAAAAGAACATCTGCTCCTTTGCCCAGAAGCTCTTCTGCTGTCCTTCGGGATCTGTAGTAAGCTCCGGCATCATGCGGAACATGAGGTTCGTCGGTATGAATAACATCCAGGCCGTTATCTTCCAGAGATTCGGCAAATGAACTGCCTACGTCAATAATTCCGCCTCCTTCAGGGATACTGTCCGTTCCATCCGAAGGGACGTAAGATTCAGCACCGTGGGAATGATATACCCCAATAGCGGGAGGGGCTGTCTGCTTTTGCTGAGTTTCTATGGTAATTGCTGTCCATTCAAAGGCTTCCTTGAGCCATTCATCCGGGGAAATTTCCTTAAGTTTAATTTTTTCCAGATGGCGTGCCCAGGCTACATTCCCTTCAATATTTATTACCCTGTACAGATCGTTTTCTGCATTAATGTATTCGTCACCGGGGCCTATAATTCTGGCAGTCCTCATAATCGTATCTCTGGTTTCGATGTTTTTCATGATAAAAAAACCATGGTCAAGCTCCTCCATCTCATTAACCTGAGCCTGAATGACATTATAGCCCCAAACTATGAAAAGCATTAATATCACTAAAAAAAACGATAATATAAAACTGGTTATTTTATGTCCTTTTTTCATCGCCATACCTCCCGCTTTAATGTCTGACGTCAATTTTCTATTATTCGTTATTCCCGGAACGGTCCTGGTTGCCTGCTTTATTGTTATCTTCGCTCTGGTTTTTTGACAATTTCTGCATGAGTTTTTCCGCTGTTTCACCGAAAACCTCAGCCAGGCCCAGAGCAATAAAGCCTGCAATAATAATGGCGTCGAAAACACCTGCGCCACCGATAACTCCTGATGGGGATACCCCGGCTATGATATTTTCTACCTGAGCAATCCCGTCATTAAGGATAATAGACATTGTTCCTGCAATAAAGGCGCCTCTCCGGCTTTTTCCGGAAAGGTAGCCTACAAGACCGGCGATAAGAGCAAGCAGGTAAAGGGGATCTAAAAAAAGGTTATACGTGGGTTCCAGCGGCATTATTTTTAAGACGGCATAAACAATTACCGTTGTGATCAGGACAGACAGAAAAGATCTGTTAATTTCATTTCTTTCAGCCTTACTCCACAAATAACCCACCAGAATCAGAGGAACAATTCCGCCTCCCGGGTTGATGCTGAGATTGCCTCCCAGTGGAATTTCCGGTAAAAAACCGCCGATTATTATTGCCACTAAAAAAAGCAATGCAGCCCTGTCGCTGAGATGTAAACGATCTAAGGCTCTCTGGGCAAAACCAAGGTATACGAGGATAGCAACAGCCAGGAGAAGTACTATTCCAATATTCATTTTTTTTACCACCTTCCAGATTGGATCCTCACGTTTTAGAATAACCCCGTCCCCAAAAATTATTCGATATGCCGTTTATCCGGAAGATGCAAAAAAAAACTACCGAAATTTTATCCGGTAGCGAGTTTTTTATTTGGGTTGTAAGCAAACAACAGCACTGTAAAATAAATCTTATTATAATTCTAGAAAACAAGTTTACTTGTCTTTGTTAAAAAGATCTCCAAACACATCGCCCAGAGTAACATTGCCGTCAACGCCATTTTCTTTTTGAGATGAGTGGATGGAGAAATCCCTTGGAGCGGGACGTGCTTCCTTGATACTCAAGCTAATTCTCTTGCTATCCAGGTTTATATCTAAAATTTTAGCCTCTATTTCTTCGCCCTCCTGAAGGATTTCAGAAGGATGTTTAACATGAAAATCAGCCATTTGAGATATATGAACGAGGCCTTCCACACCGGGAATCAATTCGACGAATGCACCGAAATTGACAATGCGTGTGACTTTACCTGTAACGATTTCATTTACCGAAAAAGTATCTTCAACAAGTGACCATGGGCTTGGCTGTGCCTGCCTGATGCTGAGACTGATTTTTTCTTTTTCCGGGATTACCTCCAAAATTTTTACCTGGACTTCTTCGCCAACTTTTAAAACATCTCTAGGATGGCCTACCCTTTGCCAGGAGACCTCGGAAATGTGTACCAGACCATCAATGCCTCCCACATCAACAAAAGCCCCAAAATCCGTCAGGCGTTTTACTGTGCCGGTAATAATAGTGTTTTCCTGGAGATTTTGAATAGTTTCCTGTTTAATTTTCTCTATCTCTTCTTCAATGGCATGTTTTCTGGAGAGAATTACTTTATCTCTTTCCCAGTTAAGCTCAATAATCTTAAAAGAAAAGCTCTGCCCTAAAAACTGGTTAAAATCTGGGATATAACGCACATCTACCAGCGAACCGGGCATAAATCCTTCTATTCCACTGCCCAGATTAATAATTATACCGGCGGGAACTACTTCTTTAACGATTCCCTGCATATTAGTGCCGCTTTCAAGAGCATCTTCCAGCTCTTTCCATCGTCTTTCCCTTTCCAGCCGTTTGGCAGAGACAACAATTTTATCATCCTGCTCGTTTATCTTTAAAATTAACAGGTCAATACTGTCTCCCAGAGAAAACTTGTCTTTAAAAGTTGTCCCCTCTTCCAGAAATACTTCACCCTTAGGAAGTAAAGCTTCCGCCTTGGAGCCGATGTCGACAAGTGCCTGATCGTCTTCAATCAAAACCACTTTTCCAACGACGACATCTCCAATTCGATAATCCTTCATCTCTGTCTGTTCATCAGTAAGCTCCTCAGTCTTTGCTTCTAAATTCCCGTTTTCCATCTTCACCAAAACCTCCTTTATCGTCCACTCAGGGGTTGAAGCGCCTGCAGTAACCCCAACAGTTTGAACCCCTTCAAACCACTCCGGCAAAATATCGCCAGCTCCGGATATCTGGTAAGTTTTTGTTTTTTCAGCACAGACTTGAACTAATTTTGAAGAGTTTGAACTTCTCCTGTCTCCTATTACCAGCATCAAATCTACTTTTGAGGAGAGTTCAAGTGCTTTTTCCTGCCTTAGCCTTGTGGCACTGCAAATTGTATTGATGACTTCAAGTTGTGGGTATAATGCTTTAATTTTCCGGGCCAGGTCGAAAAAATCTCTTTCTCTTTGAGTGGTCTGAGAGATTAAAACAATATTAGAAGACGAAATGCGTTTTTTGAGTATGCCCGGTTCACAATCTGCCGGTTCAATGACCAGGGCTTTATTCGCAGACCAGCCGAGAAGTGCTTGTACTTCAGGATGGGCATAATCACCAAAAATCAAGATGTCGTATCCTTTCTGTGCATAAGCACAAGCAACGTTCTGGACTTTTTTCACATAAGGGCAAGTTGCATCAATAACTTCAATTTGCGCATTATTTTGCAAGTGCTCCAAAGTTTCAGGATCTATCCCGTGGGTGCGAATAACTAAGCTTCCTCCATCCAACTCTCCCAGCCGGTGGATGATCTTGACCTTCCTTTGTGCTAAAAGATCGGCCACCTCTTTATTGTGTACCAGGGGCCCGAAAGTATTGACCTCCTTTCCCCCGGCAACTTCATCCATGGTAAGCTTTAGGGCATTTTTTACACCCGCACAAAAACCTGCATGTTCTGCCAGGAAGACTTGCAAATACAAAAACCTCCCAGTACATTATAAATTAGACCATAACTTTGACATTTCCTCTAAAATTTTTGAACTGGCATTTTCTAAAACTTTTCTACTTATTTTGCCCTCTTCATGAAAATATATCAGTGGACCAACGCTTACCTTAACCGGTTTAAATACCTTTTCAGGCCACTTGATGGCAACCGGAAGGACTGGTTTATTGCTTTTTAACGCAATAAAGGCCGGACCGTGAAAAACTTTGCCAATCTCTCCTGTTTTTATTCTTGTTCCTTCGGGAAACAGCCCAATGATATTCCCATTTTTTAGTAAACTGAGAGCATGAGAAATAGAATTCTTGTCTACACTGCCTCTCTTGACGGGAAAAGCTCCCAGGGCACGCAGTGATCTTCCCAGGGGAGAAAACTTAAACAGCTCTTCTTTGGCCATGAAGTGAATTTTTTTACGCTGTATTATATTCCCTACAAGTGGAGGATCAAAGTTGCTGGTATGGTTTGAACAGACAATAAAAGATCCGTTAGCGGGAATGTTTTCTAAGCAAATATTTTTCCATCTGTAAAAAACTTTAAAAAAAAGTCCAAAAAGAAAGCAGATAAAGGTGTAAAACATTTTATAGTACCTCGTCGGAAATATCTTCTTGTATGCGGTAACCGCGTTTTTTGTTCTTGTCTTCTTTAATAGAGCTTAAAAGTTTTTCAACCACTTCGTCCAGGGAGTATGGAGTTGTATCGATGATTTCCGCCTCCGGAGATATAGTTAGAGGAGAAGCCTCGCGCTCCTGATCAATACGGTCTCTCATAGCTATTTCCGACATGACTTCATCAATAGAAATTTCTGTTCCTTTTTTGTTCATTTCTTTCCAGCGGCGTCGTGAACGCTCTTCCAGGCTTGCAAAAAGAAAAAATTTATAATCTGCATTTTCCAGAACATTTGTCCCGATATCGCGACCTTCCATGACAATCCCGTCGCTTTTCTCAGCGACTTTCTTTTGTAAAAAAACCATTTCCTTGCGCAGCTCCGGGCATTTGGAAACTACGGAGACAAACTTGTTAATCTCCGGAGAACGAATTTCTGCAGTTATTTCTTTGCCGTCAATAAAAATTCGATTACCAATTTGATTATCGTAACTGATTTCCAGTTTACAATTATGGGCGGCTTCAGCAAGAAGTGCTCCGTTATTCGGGTCAATCCCTTCCCGCAGCGCGATGAAAGTAATTGAACGGTACATTGCGCCTGTATCAAGATATTTCAAACCCAGCCGGTGGGCAATTTCTTTCGCCACGCTGCTTTTCCCCGCGCCAGCAGGGCCGTCTATGGCAATTTGCATTCTGATTAACGTCACCTCTTATTTTTAAAAAACATTCTCAAAAAATAAAAATGCCACTTCGCTAGATCTGAGCCAAAAACAAATTGACTGGATTACTACTTGTACCCAGTCATAATAATATAGTATTACTCTGCTTTTGACAAGACCCAATCCGGGATCAGGGAATAATCCAGCCGAGAAGTTCTCTTTCCCCGAAGGTGCGAATTTCATATCCGGGTAACGGTTCCGAGAGTCCGCCATGAACTTCCTTGACCCGAATAACGGCCGGAGTTCCTCCTGTTACAGTTCCCACTACTTCAAGCATATCTCCGGGGGTTACGGAAAGAGTGAGGGGTTCGTCCCCCAATTCTCCGGCTACTTTACCATTAAGCAAGATAAAAAGTTCCTGAACGGGACCAGCAGGGCGGACTGCTTCGATGACTAAAGAGTACTCTTTTGCTACTTCTGGATACGCCTCTTCTTCGATAAGGTTTTTGCTGAAGGCCTCCTGTATATTTTCTGAAAGGGGTTTTCCTTCAAGATAGTCGGTTGTACTGAGATAACGTCGAATATTTTCTTCTGTCATCAGGGCCTGG
>CAYQQF010000006.1:17952-25319 GCA_964419485.1 uncultured Dethiobacter sp. | reverse complement strand
TAGCTTTTCAAGATATCGTTATCACTCGTTAAAAACTGTGTCCTTAAGCCCTTTGATATTTCTAACTGTACCCCGGCTCCGTTACTATTTTTATTGACAATGTTGTTTGGAGAGATACCGGCCAGATGCCTCGGAGTTTCCAACACAGTAAAACCATACTTTATCAGAGATTCTTTTATTCTGTTTCCTAATTCAGTGTCCAGGCCTCCGATATAGGTAAATTCTGCTGAACCGGCACACCCGTGGATAGATAATGTCGTTTTAGCTTGAGAAACCACTTGCAGCGCAGTTGGTTCATCGAATCTTTCCGAAGTAATATGTAATGCTAAGTTTCCTGCACTTTTCACACCTAGAAATGAATAATAGTTATAATTATGAAGAGAAGATAAGGCATAGGCTAATTCGGTAGTCCCTTTTTCGATTTTTCCTCCATGAATGGCTATAGCTAGAACATCAGAGTCTGTTACATCGTATTCAATTTCATAGTCGACATTTTTTAGTTGAACCGAAGTTAATTCTCTGAAATTGTTGTAAACGATATCCGCATAAACAGCCGTTGCTTGACAAAAGATCAAAGCCAGCAAGCAACAAAAAACAAAAAACCGTTTTAGAATGTATCCCTGAGTTTTTATGCCTTTCACCTACTTTTTATGCTGTACAATATTGCATAAGTGGCAACTAGTTCTGTTTAAACAACGGAAAGCTTATGCTAAAAGTCGTGCCCTTACCCAACTGGCTGGCAACATCTATCTCGCCGCCTTGTAACTGAACCAGTTTTTTTACAATCACCATCCCCAATCCACTTCCTTCTTCCTGCCGGCGACTGCCGTGCTGGTTCTTGACCCGGTAAAATCTTTCCCAAATATGGGGCAGGTCGTCGGGTGCTATGCCGATACCATCATCTTCAATAGTTAAGATAACTTTACCGTGACTCGTCTCCACACCAACCCTGATCGTACCGTTCTCTGTAGCGATAATAGCATTCTTCAGCAAATTCCTGATAATCTGTTCTATACGGTCAACATCCCCGATCACAAAGGCATTTTCTGCCTGCTTCTCCAACAGGATCGAGGTATTCCTTTTATTGGCCATAGCCTCCATAGAGATAGCCACCCCTTGTGCCAGGGCGTTCAAATCCACCGGCGCTTTCTCCACGGTGATAGTACCGCCTTCCAGACGGCTTAACGCCAGTATATCGTCTACCAACCTGGTAATATGTACCGTCTGGGTATAAATTGTATTTAAGTATCTCTCCAGCACAGCTTCGTCTTGCACCATGCCGTCGCGAATAGCCTCGACAAAACCCTGAACGGCGGTCAGTGGAGTACGCAATTCATGCGATATCTCCGCAAATAACCGGACTCTTTCTTCTTCTATCCTGCGGCTTTCTGCCTGCATATTCTGTAATCTTGCCGCCAGTTTATCAAGCTGTACGGCAAGGTCATTGATTTCATCCAGAAACAGGCCCTCAGAGTTCATAACGTAACTTCCTCTGCTGATCTCCGCGACGGTGGAAGCCAAACGGGATATGGGCCTGGAAATATACATGGCCAGGTAAACGGAAAAAACAATAATAATTACCAGTATGACCATTCCCCCGGCAACCTGGTACGAACGCATTTTGTTTAAAACGAGGTCAAGGCTGGCCGGCCTTGTTTCCAGCAAGATACCGTTTGTAATGTCATCTTTGTGGTTACCCATGGGCACAACGGCGACAAAAACAGGCTGGCCTGTTTCCTTGTCCAATTTCCGAATAATTGACGTCTCGCCCACACTGAGTCTTTCCACGAATTCTTCTTCTATCTTACTGCCGGGCACCACTTCCTGCCGCGCAGAGGTATCGGCAATGTTTCCTTCCCGGTCAAAAATAGTAATCCTGACGTCAAAGATATCGGCCAGAAATTTTAAAAATTCCTGTTCGCCCTGGTCCTGGTCGCCCGTTTGCTCGGACGGGGTAGTTCCCCAGACCTGGTCCGTTTGTTGAGACAGGGCAAAGTTTACCCTCTTGGCTTTGCGTAACAACTCCTGTTGAACCTGGTCGTAGGTGACCTGCTTTACCACAAAGCTGGAAAACATCATCAGGACAATCAGGCCAATAAAAAATGCTGTCACATTGGTGAAAAGTATCCGCGTATAAATATTTTTATTGAATTGTTCCCGCAGCAAGCGCATAAGCGTAAGCCAGATCCCGCGTACTGCCTGGATTGCCGAACACACTTTTTCCCTGCTCTGCTGGAGATTGATTTTCACGAAGTAGATTCTCCTCCTTTAAGAGGAGGTGTAAACTGGTAGCCCACACCCCAGACGGTTGTCAGGTATTCGCAGGGCAAGGAGGCGAGTTTCGCCCTTAAACGGCGAATATGAACATCTACCGTACGCTGATCGCCGAAGTAATCATAGCCCCACACAGCCGCCAACAGGTCCTCTCTGGAAAAAACCCGCCTGGGATGCTGAGCCAGGTGATAGAGCAAATCAAATTCCCTGGGAGTTACTTCTGTTTCAGTGGCATCAACCAAAACTCTCCTGCTATCGGCCAGGATTTCCAGCCCCGGATACTTTAGCTTCCAGCTGGCTGCAGCATCAACCGCCTGGGTGCGGCGCAGCACCGCTTTAATCCTGGCGACCAGTTCCCTGGGGCTGAAAGGTTTGGAAACGTAATCATCGGCGCCCATTTCCAGTCCCAACACACGGTCCGCTTCCTCGCCCTTACCTGTAAGCATGATGATGGGAATCATGCGAACGGCCCTTAAATCGCGGCACAGCGTTAACCCGTCCTTGCCCGGCAGCATAATATCCAGAATTACCACATCGGGATTCTCCCGGTCGAAGACAGGAAGCACCAGGTCACCGTCATTTACCCCGATAACTTCAAAACCATCCCTTTCACCGTATAACTTGACCAGTTCCAGGACATTCTGGTCGTCATCGACTACTAAAACCTTGCCCAAAAAAGGCATTATTTACCTCCTCTGCTGCCTTTGTTCCTATATTACCATATTATTAGACTCCCCGGATAATCCAATTATTACCATGATAATGCTGCATTTTCTAAACTAGAAAAGGCTGAGAAGCAGTTGTTCCTCAGCTCTTTCCCTGTCTTTATTTACTCCTATTCACTAAATGTGTTTTATTGCCCTATCCCGGATATAAATCTTTTTTTCTAGGATCTTATTAATCTTCTCTATCGATTGTGAACTATTTTACCTTAATATGTAACTCCTTCCCATCATCAAGCCTGACGGCCAGTCCATCATAACTTGATATTAATTCTACCTCTCCATAGACGAGCATACGATTTTCTTGCGAAAGTTCCTCTTCTAAAAGGGTTTTTAGCAAACGTATTAAACGGTTTTTGTTCATCTTTTTACCCCCCCTGTGTACAGAGTAAAATAATGATAACAAAAAGATGTTGCTCTGATTTTACCGGACTGTTAAAAAACTTTGCGAAAATGTTAATAGATGTTACAAAGAGCGGCATTTATTTGCCGGCTCGTAAAATTGATCTGCTGCCATAAAAAATATCTGGAGATGTTCCCAAGGTGATGGGGAGTGTTATAATTGCGAGTATAAAGTAGATTGAAAGGATGAATGCGGGAATACTTCAGGAATTCCCATCCTGTTGTAAGGAGGTTTACCGATGAGAAGGTACTTACCCTTGATTGTGGCATTGCTCGTTTTTATCATTATCCATGAGGGTTTGCATGCCTTAACGGCGGCCATTTTCAATGAGTACAGGGCATTCCGGGTACATCTTTACGGTCTCGAGGTTATTTTCAAAACACCTGTTGCAGAAAGAACAGGCATGGAGTGGGGTTTTATATCTGGAGTAAGCAACGCGGTTACGCTGTTAATCGGCTACATTCTGTTTGCCTGCAGAAAAGGCCTGTCGGAAGTTACGAATATATTTCTTCGCCATCTGGGTTACTGGGCTATTTTCATTTTTATGTTGTTCGATGCCTTCAACCTTTCCATTATACCTTTCTTTTTTGGTGGAGATATCGGTGGTATCGTTCAGGGTTTTGGTATTAACCGTTTCACTGTACAGGCTTTGTTCTTAATAGTTTTATTGATTAACAGAGAACTGATTGTGCGCAAGGTATTTCCCTTATATGGCATCAAAACAAGGCATTTTTTGTTTCAGCCATTTGGAAAGGGTGCATAACCCTCCAAGTGTCATGGGGATTTTATGGCACTGGTAACCTTATCAAAAAACCATGAAGCGTATCCTGTTCCAATTGGAAAAGGATACGCTTCATCACCTTATCTCGTGGTAATCCCTATATCTGTCGGTTTAAGTATTCTCCATTCTTCGGTATCCAGCCAGTCGTAGTCTCCCTCGCGTCCTGTACGATCGTTGATCCCCCAGCCCAAAATCCTGCCATCATTCATTAATGCAAAGGCGTTGTGATCGGTGGCACTGATTTCAGCCACTCCATCCAGTATTTTCACCGGGCTTGACAGATATCCAGGAGACAGTTTTCCAATTCCGCATTTTCCGTAAGTGTTATCCCCATAAGCCCATACGGTTCCGTCATTCTTCAGGGCTATCAGGAATCCTTCACCTGGAGACACTTTCTTGACATTGTCCATAATTTTAGTTGGCCGGAGCAGGTTTTGTTTTAAACCGGAATTGGTTTCATGCGCTTGCCATACCCAAAGGCTGTTGTCATTTTTGATTATACAGCATAGCGAGTGGCTGGCTTCAATCTTTTTCGCCCCGTTCATTACCTTGATTGGGGTTTTTCTTCCGGAAGTTACTCCGCCGTCTCCGCAGTTCCCTTCCCCCCAGGTCCAAACACTGCCGTCGGTCTTCAGAACCATTATCAGACCGTCATCGTAGTAGTCTAAACTTGCGCTTTGGACCGCATCCACAACATTACTCATTACCTTTTCCGGCACAAGCCTGTCGGATTCAGGTTGCTGCAGGACAGAAAAGACTGGGCCCGAAAATCCCCAAATCCACAAAGTGTTGTCGGTTTTCACCGCAATGCCGTTTTGGCCGATGTTGGCAGTCCTGACATTATCCAAAATTTTCGACGGAGGATAATCACCATACAGGTAAACCTCACCATTCCCAAGAAGGGAAGAATCGTTTGATCCGAACGACCATAGGCTATTATCGGATTTTAAAACATAGTAATTACTGGAATGTGTACCAAGGCAATAACCATCCTGGTCAATCATTGTCCACGTTGCATCTGCTTTAACCGGTTTCCATCCATATGCATCCTGAACTGCTCCGGTATATAAATTATTGCCAAAGCCCCAGAGGCTTTTGTCATACTTCCTGATAAACAAATTCGTCGCATACGGGTCGGTAACAGCCGAGCCGGCAACCAGCCTGTCAGGTATCATTGCATTTGGATTTGAAACGCCGCTTGCATCTATTACTCCATCCGAGTAATCTGTTTTGGTATAATGCCCGCTTAACTCACCATCATGTTCCTGGTTTGTTTCCACGGCTCCTGTACCGTCTGTATTTGCTATAACATCTGCGCCACCCTCGGGTATACCGGGCACACCCTCTGGGAAGTTTAATGTCATACTCACCATTATATTCCCTACGTCCGCTGTCATCAGGATTAATTCATAACCTGGCATTTCAGCTGTAAAAACAGAATAGGTTCCGTCGCTAAACTCCTGACAATTGCTGTCATATTGCCTAATAAAGTTCCTGTAGAGCGTTATCGTGTCATGAAGCTTCTTATTGGACTGGTATTGCAGGAAAATACTGTCTGTACCTGCTTCTTTGGTTAAATTGTATACATCATCGGTGAAGGGAATGTTTTGGGGGAAGCCTTTTGGGAGGTTTAGCTTTGATTGGGACGGATGCGCTCCTGAGGCTGTTACAGTATCGGAGCCGGTATCCACAGTAGAACTTTTCCCGGCCAATGATTCATAAGCCCTCAACGAAACCAGAACGGCCTGCTCCCGTGTGGCGTTTCCGTCGGGATCAAACCTGTCGGCTCCATTTATTTTTCCCACACCTTTTACAATTTGAACCTTGTAGCAATAATAAACCGCATCCCGCGCCCAGGATTCCACCTTATCGTTATCGGCAAACACTGCTGCGCCTTGGGTTTGGTAATTTCCAACAGGATTGATAACTTTCATAGCCCGAAAAAGAATAGTAGCCATTTGCTCCCTGGTGACAAGCTCCGCCGGTGCATACCGGTTATCTCCGACACCTGTTACAAGCCCTAGATTCGCTGCTTTCAGTATTTCAGGATTGGAGGTATCGGAAAAACGGGTATTCCCTTGCAATGCGCTTTTTCCTGTGTATTTCTCATACAGCTTCAGAGCGATTTCCGCAAACTCTTCCCGTGTAACCTTTGCCGACATGTTGTTTTTAATGCGCTGGGTGATTAAACCGTATTCCGCCGCTTTGTCCAGTTCCGCAGCAGCCCAACTGGAAGCGCCCATGTATGCAGCATCATTTGCAGCAAAAACAGGGAAATGAGATATATGAAGCTCGTCGGATTCCGGATTCAAGGCCGCTGAAACGGAAAAAGGCAAAAAATATAATGCAAAGACAGTAAGCAGGATAATTATTGACAAATTTCTTTTCATTTTTGTATTTCCCCCTTTATACTTATATTATTGTCCTGAAAAAGTTTGTTTTTTAGTAAACTTTTTGCTGAAAGCCATCTATGGCTGTTCGCTATACTCACCTTTCCAGAAAGTTTTGGATATACCTGGTAACCCGCTGATATTTGCATTTTGTCTAACAATATTTTATTAGCCGGCCGGCTGTGAAGATAGGTTGAATATGCTTATAATTAGTACGAAAAATCTTATCTTGAAAATAAAAAGAAGCTGAGCTTTCGTATAACCAAAACTCGGCTTCTCTTATTATTTCATTATAACCACTTGTTGGTGGCATACTCATTTGACTGTCAGAATTTTTCTTTATTTTATATAAAGCTGGTACAGTACCTGCGCCATTTCCGCTCTTGTAGCCGTACTCGTCGGAGACATTTTTCCTGCGTTGCCACCGATGGTGCCGGTCTTTACCAGCATCGTCATAGCCTCTTCCGCCCAGTCTGCAACGCTGTTTGAGTCACTGAAATCGGAGAGCGTCTTGCCGGAATCGCCCTGTGGAAGCTGACCGATAACCTTCAGCGCATTGTACAGCAGAGTGAACATCTCCTGACGGGTGATCTCCTTGCCTGGCGCATACAGATTGTTTCCTACGCCTGCTGAAATTTCGAGCCGCTTTGCCGCCGCCAGATAGCCGGTATAGTAGGTGCTGCCCGCGTCGGAGAAGTTGTCGGCCGGGTTAGTATCGGGCGCGATGTCATACGCTTTCATCAGCTGTTTGCCGCATCCAGCCGTATGGCGGAGGGGCCCGGAGCCGCCAAAGCCAC